>JAYTRT010000544.1:0-12425 GCA_043746045.1 Actinomycetota bacterium
CCCGCCGATCCTGCTGGCGATGGCGATCACGGCCTCGCTCGGGCCGGGCGTTCGCAACGCGATGATTGCGATGGTGCTCGTCTGGTGGCCGATCTACGCACGTCTGCTGCGCGCGCAGGTGATCGCTGTCCGACAGCGCGAATACATCGATTCCGCATGGGCGATCGGTGCCTCGCGCTGGCTGATCATGCGCCGCTACATCCTGCCCATGTCGTACACGCCTGTGCTCGTCAACGCGACCATGGACTTCGGTCAGGTCGTGCTGTTGTTGGCGTCGTTGAGCTTCATCGGCCTCGGTGCCCGACCGCCCTCACCTGAATGGGGCGCGATGATCACCGAAGGTGCAACGAACTTCTATCAGTGGTGGATTGCCGCTGCTCCGGGTCTCGCGATCCTGCTCGTCGTCCTGGCCTTCAACTTCGTCGGCGATGCCCTGCGTGACTCGTTCGACGTCAAGGACAATGGCCGATGAGCGACGTGGCGGTCCCCACCCGAACGCCGGAACTGCCGACACCGGTGCTCAGTGTTCGTGATCTGCGTGTCACATTCGCGACGCCCGGAGGAGCCGTTCCGGCGGTGCGCGGTGTGGACCTCGATGTGTATCCGGGCGAGGCCGTTGCGATCGTCGGCGAGTCGGGCTCGGGCAAGAGTGTGACGATGATGGCGTTGCTCGGGATGCTGAACCGAGCCGAGGTCACCGGGTCGGCCTTGTATCGGGGCACCGAGCTGGTCGGCATGGAACCCTCGAAGCTCCGCCAGATCCGTGGTTCGAAGGTCTCGATGATCTTCCAGGATCCGATGACATCGCTGAATCCCGTGTTGACGATCGGACGTCAGCTGTCGCTGGTGATGCGCGCCCATCAGCCAGGCATGTCGAAGAAGGCGGCCCTTGCCCGGGCGACGGACCTGCTCGATCAGGTGGCGATCTCCCAGGCTGCGCGCCGGTGCCGGTCGTACCCGCACGAACTGTCCGGAGGGATGCGGCAACGGGTGATGATCGCGATGGCGATCGCCAACGACCCGGAGGTGCTGATCGCCGACGAACCAACCACTGCGCTCGACGTCACCGTGCAGGCCCAGATCATGGAAGTGCTCGGCAATCTGCGCCATGAGCATCATCTCGCCCTCGTCCTGATCACCCACGACCTCGGGGTGGTGGCCGGAGCGACCGACCGAGTCGCGGTGATGTACGCCGGCAAGATCGTCGAGAACGGTGCGGTCGATGCGCTGTTCGCTCACCCCGGTCACCCGTACACGCGCGGCCTGCTCGAGTGCCTGCCCCGCCTCGATGTGCGCCACGAGATCCAGGCGTCGATCCCCGGTGTGCCTGCGACGCCCCAGTCTCTGCCACCGGGCTGTCCGTTCTCGCCGCGCTGCAAGTACGTGCAACCCAGTTGCTCCGACGCCGAGCCCGTGCTCACGCCGCACGGTGAGACGATGGCCGCCTGTTCGGTCCTCGCGGACGTGCCGTCATGACCGAGGCAACTCTTGGATCTCGGACCGGGACGGGTACCGCACCGATCCTGCGAGTGCGCGATCTGGTCAAGGAGTTCCGCGTCCGCGATCTGGGACGGGCGGCGGTGGTGCACGCGGTCAGTGGCGTCAGCTTCGATCTGCAACCGGGCGAGACGTTGGCCCTCGTCGGTGAGTCGGGATGTGGCAAGTCGACGACAGGGCGCTGCATCCTCAGGCTGACCGAGCCGACGAGTGGTCGGGTCGAATTCCAGGGGACCGATCTGCTCGGACTCGGCCGCCGTGATCTGCGCAAGGCGCGTCGCCAGCTGCAGATCGTGTTCCAGGATCCCCAGGCATCGTTGCACCCACGGATGACCGTGCGCCGGTTGCTGTCCGAGCCCCTCGAGGTGCACGGCGAGCCACCAGACGTGGTGAGGGCTCGCGTCGACGAACTCCTCGGGCTGGTCCAGCTGCGGTCGGAGCACCTCGACCGCTATCCACACGAGTTCTCCGGCGGCCAACGGCAACGAGTCGGCATCGCTCGGGCGTTGGCCATCTCACCTGCGCTGCTGGTGCTCGACGAGCCCGTCTCGGCGCTCGACGTGAGCATCCAGGCCGAGATCATGCGACTCCTGATCGACCTTCGCCAGCGCCTCGGGTTGTCGTATCTGTTCATCGCGCACGACCTCGCTGTCGTGCGTCAACTGGCCGACCGGGTCTCGGTGATGTACCTCGGCAAAATCGTCGAGACAGGTTTCGCCGATGACGTCTACGGCGATCCGCAGCATCCGTACACCCAGGCCCTGCTGTCGGCCGTGCCGGTGCCCGATCCGACGATCGAGAAGGGCCGGCAGCGGATCGTGTTGACCGGTGAACTCCCGAGCCCGATCGATCCACCGAGTGGCTGCCGGTTCCGTACTCGCTGCTGGCGGGCCGAGGCCAGGTGCGCCGACGAGGAGCCTGATCTCGTCAATCGGGATGGTCAGATCCAATCACATCTCGTTGCCTGCCACTTCCCCGGTCCGGACGGTTCGCTGCCGATTGCCGTGCCGGTCGCGATCAGCGATGAGGTCGGGCGATGAGGTCGGGCGATGAGGTCGGGCGTCGACATGGATGAGCGCTGATGGCCGCCAATGTCCTGTCGATCGACCTCGGCACGACCGGTGTCAAGGTCGCGGTCGTCAGCGAGACCGGCATCGTCCTGGCCGAGGCCGGCGAAGTGCTGCCACTGATCTTCGTCGACGGCGGCGGCGTGGAGCAGGACGCGCACGGCTGGTGGTCGGCGATCGGCCGAACAGCGCGCCAGGCAATGGCGGACTCGACCCTGTCTCCAGCCGATGTCACGTTGATCGCTGTCACGAGTCAGTACACGTCGACCGTCGCCGTCACGGCCGACGGAACACCATTGGCGAACGCGATCATGTGGATGGACCAGCGCGGTCGCCGCCACAATCCTGCGGTTCATGCTCTGCGCACAGCCGGCACCGCGCAGCGCTGGATAGACATCCACGGCATGCCGCCGTCCGGCAACGACGACATCGGCCACATCGCACTGTTCCGTGCCGAGATGCCCGAGGTCTACGCCGCAGCCGCTGCGTTCGTCGAGCCGATGGACTGCATCGCCGCCCGTCTCACGGGGCACGTCACCGCCACCCAGAACACGATGTTCCCGATGCTCGCTGTCGACAACCGTACGTGGGGCGCCACCGAGTACAGCGTCGAGTTGCAGGCGCTCTCGGGCATCGAATTGAGCAAATTGCCGCCGTTGGTGGCGATGGGCTCGCCCCGCGGCCACATCACCGCTGCGGCAGCGGCACACGTCGGCGTGTCGCCGAAGGCGATCATCACCGGGGCCACCATCGATTCGGTCACGTCCGCAGTCGGCACCGGCACGATCGATTCCACCGGCTGCGGGTTGATCATCGGCACCACCACCGTGATGGTCACCCATCTCGATTCGAAGCGGGCCGACATGGCTCACGGACTCACCTCGGCGCCGAGCCCGCTCCCCGACCAGTACTTCCTCGTCGCCGAGAACGGCATCGGCGGCAAGGCCCTCGACATGTTCGTCAACAACATCGTCTATCCGGACGACGGCCTCGGATCACCCCCGCCGAGCGACGCGTACCAGCGGGTCCTCGATGCTGCCGCGGGTGTCCCGACCGGCGCCGGTGGGCTGCTGTTCCTGCCGTGGCTCGTCGGATCGATGGCTCCCGGTTTCCAGCGCCGCAACCGCGGCGGATTCGTCAACATGGGTATCGGCTCGAATCGGTTGCAGATGGCGCGAGCTGTGCTCGAGGGTGTGGCGATGAACGCGGCCTGGTTGCTCCCTCACTTCTCGGCGCTCGCCGGGCGCCACTACGACGAGATCAGTCTCGGTGGCGGTGGTGCGAGTTCGCCGTTGTGGGGCCAGATCCTGGCCGACTGCTTCGGCGTCCGCGTCCGCCGCCTGGCCAACTCGCGCACCACAAATGCACACGGTGCAGCGTTGCTCGCCCTCGTCGAGAACTCGGTGGTGCAACTGACCGAGGTTCCAGCGCTGCTGACAACGGAACAGGTGCACGAGCCCGACCCGGACGCCCATCAGATCTACGCCCGGTCGGTCGAAGCATTCATCGATTTCCACGACCGTGCGGCTCCCTTCTACGACGCACTCAACTCACCGGAGAAAAGACCATGAGCAATACCCCCACCAATACCCCCACCACGACCGCCGACATCGGAGCCGACAACGCACCCAGGAAACGCCCGACCTCGCCGATGCATCCGTACGCCGGACGGTTCGCTGTCCACGATTCGATTCCGGAGACGGGCGTCCCACGCGAGCAGATCCTCGATGAGCTCCGCCAGATGTCGAGCGAGGAGGACGTCAAGGGCGACTCGGGACGCGTCAGCGGTTCGATCTATTCCGGCGATCACGATCACTACGCGTTCTTGACGGAGGCCTACGAGTTCTACGCCCACTCGAACGTCTTGCAGCGCGACATGTATCCCAGTGCGACCAAGCTCGAGTCCGAGATCATCGCGATGACCGCCGAGATGCTGCACGGCGACGACACGACGGGTGGACTTGTCACGTCGGGCGGCACCGAGAGCTTGGTCACGGCGATGCTCACGTATCGCGAGTGGGGCCGCAACACCAAGGGCATCGACCATCCACAGATCATCATGCCGGTCACCGCCCACCCGGCGCACGACAAGGCGATGCACTATTTCGGGATCGATGTGATCAAGGCGCCGGTGACCGATCAGTACGTCGTCGATCTCGACTTCGTCCGCGATCACATCACGCCGAACACCGTTGCCCTCGTCGGCTCGGCCGGCACCTATCCGCACGGCCTGATCGATCCGATCACCGAGCTCGGTCAGTTGGCGATCGCACACGGGATCGGGTTGCATGTCGACGGCTGCCTCGGCGGCTTCATCATCGCCTGGGCCGAGGATCTGGGGTACAGCGTTCCGCCGTTCGACCTCCGCGTCCCTGGTGTCACCTCGATGTCGGCCGACACGCACAAGTACGGCTACGCGCTGAAGGGATCGTCGGTCCTGCTGTTCCGTCCGAAATCGCTGCGCCGCCATCAGTACCGCATCATCGACGGCTGGCCGGGCGGCAACTACGCCTCGCCGAGCATGGGCGGCAGCCGATCAGGTGGCCTCATCGCAGCGACATGGGCATCGATGTTGAGCATGGGCAAGTCCGGCTACCGGTCCATCGCCAAGGACATCTTCCGCACCGCCGACGAGATCAAAGCCGCTGTGCGCTCACATCCTGAGCTGACGATGATCGGCGACTCGGTCTTCAACGTGGCGTTCACCGCGACGCCGGCACGACCCGGCGGCCCCGCTGCGCTCGACATCTATCACGTCAACGACGGACTGACGAAGCGCGGCTGGCGGATGAACGGTCTGCAGTTGCCGCCGGCACTGCACTTCTGCGTGACGCGACCGAACACGCAGCCGGGCATCACGGAAGCCTTCGCGCATGACCTCACCGAAGCCATCGAGTACGCCAAGAACCCGCCATCGCCGATGCCGCGCAGTGGCGCGATGTACGGAGCGGGTGGAGCGATTCCGGACCGCGAGGAGATGCTCGTCAGCATCGCCGACCGCCTCGACGCGATGCACGAAGTCGGCCCGAAGGAGTGACGCATCTCGATCCACATCCGCGCCGGTTCAGGTTCGGTGTGGAGATGATGGAGCCGTTCGCAGGCATGTCGTGGGCCGACTCCGCTCGCCATCTCGAGGCGCTCGGGTACTCGACGCTGTTCGTTCCCGACCACTTCCACGAGGGCTATGGGCCAATCGTGGCGATGACTGCGGCCGCCGTTGCGACGACGTCGCTCGTCGTGGCACCGATGGTGTTCGCCTGCGACTTCCGTCATCCCGCTGTGCTCGCCCGCGAGTTGGCCTCCATCGATGTGCTGTCCGAAGGTCGGATCGAGATCGGTCTGGGAGCGGGATACAACCCGCTCGACTACTCGCGGTCGGGGATCACGATGGACCGCCCCGGCGTGCGTGTCGATCGTCTGATCGAACACGTCGCCGTGCTGCGTGGTCTGTTCGGCCACGGAGCGTTCAGTTTCAGCGGTGACCACTACCGGATCGGCGATCTCGACGGCACGCCGAAACCGCATCGGCCGGGCGGACCCCCGATCATCGTCGCCGGAGGTGGTCGGCGGTTGCTCACCTTCGCCGCGATCGCGGCCGACATCATCGGCGTGAATCCGTCGACCGCCGCCGGGCGCGGCAGTGTGGCCACCGCACAGGACGCTCTGCCGTCCAGCATCGACACCAAGCTCGCATGGATCCGCGAAGCCGCCGGCGACCGTGTCGATTCGATCGAGTTCACCGCGTGGCTGTCCGTCTGCGAGGTCACCACAGACAGCCGCGGCGTCGGCGAGAGGATGTCGCCCAGATTCGGCGCACCGGCCGCCGAGGTGCTCGGCGCACCGATCGTGCTCGTTGGCTCCCCGGCCGAGATCGAGGACCGTTTGAACGAACGCCGCGACCGGTGGGGCTATTCGTACACGGTGATCCAGGCGCACAGGGCCGAGGAGTTCGCGCCGATCGTGCAGCGCCTCACCGGACACTGAGCCGGTCAGGCGGGCGGACCCATCAGCCCAACGGCATGACCGTCCGGATCGGCGACGACGGCATAGCGCGCGCCCCAGAACGCGTCGTAGGGCGCTTGCAGCGATCGGTGACCGGCACCGACCACACGCCCGTGCAGTTCGTCGACATCGGCCGCCGCGTCGACCGCGAGACCGATCACGATCCCGGTTGGTTGCGTCCACTGCGCAGCCCACGAACGCACCGAGACCACGTTGTCGAACTCGACGGTGGCTGCGTGATCACCCTCGGTCAGGACCTCTGCGTGCTGACGACCGCTGCCCGCCGGCCAGTTCATGATCGCCGGCACCGGCACACCGAGGAGGGCGTAGAACCGCACAGTCGTCTCCACGTCGCGACAGACGAGGTTGATCTGAGCGAAGCGCGGCGCTGTTTTCATGAAGCCCTCTCGAATCGGTTCCGACGCCACCCGATCCTCCACCGGCATACTGCATGGATGAGTGAAGCGTCGGACAAGCAAACGAAAACAGCTGGGGGGATCACCGTCTACTGGCGACCTGGCTGCGGTTTTTGCAGCGGCCTGATCCGCCAGCTCGACCAGTTGAAGGTGCCCTACGCAGCGGTCAACATCTGGGATGACCCGTCGGGTGCCGATTTCGTGCGCAGCGTCGCACGCGGCAACGAAACAGTGCCGACCGTATCGGTCGGGCCGGTCTCGCTGGTCAACCCGTCGGCCCGCGAAGTGCTGGACGCGGCTGTGCTCCATGCCCCATCGGCGGTCCCCGCCAACTTCACGCCCAAGCGCTAGTTGTCTCGTCAGACCAAGACGTTTGCGATCGCAGCACGGACCGTGTCGGCGAACACGAGGATGCCGTTCGCATTCGGATGGACCTGATCGTGGGTGAGGATGCTCTCTTCGGTCTTGGTCACCTGCTGGTACCACTCGCCGACAACGGCGTGGCCGCGCTTGTCGAGCGACGCGCGGACGAGTGAGTTGAACTGTTCGCAGCCGACGAGTTGATCGTGGCGGTAGACGCTGATCCAGGCCAGTGGTTTCTGAGCCGGAATGGCGGCCAAGATGTCGTCGATCAGGCCCTGGTAGTCCGCCGGCGTCGAGTACAGGCCGGCGTCGTTGGTGCCGAGCGCGATGACCCACATCTCGGGGGGAGCCGACGCCGCGATGTACTTGACCACATCGAGGCCGGGCATCGGCTTCTTGCTCCCGACCTCGATCCGACGGTTGGGCTCGGCGTTGACCGTGACGGTCGCGAATCCCATGTTCTTCAGCACCGTCTCGAGCGTCGGCTGCGACAGCGCCGTGATGCTGTCGCCGACCATCGCGATCGACTTCGGGATCTTCGCCGCGGGTGGGTTCGGCTTGGCCTCGATCTGGCCGATGTTCACGGTCTCGCCGGGGGCGACCTGGATCGGCGTCGCCGCTTCAACGCTGCTGTCGCTCGTCTTCGCAGTGCAGGCAGCGGCCATCGTGGCCAGAGCGCCCAGCATCAGTGTTCGTCGGTCGATCAACACGTCGTCAAGTTTGGTCGATCGGGCCGATCCGAACCGGGCACTCGCCTATGACGTATGACCGCTCCCGAGAGGCCGCGCCCGACGCTATTCGCTGAGACGCTGGATCCGGGTCGAGATCCGGTGATGATCGAGGAGCCGTTGCTCGACGTCGGCACTGACCAGTTCACCGTTGCGCACAACGGCCTTCCCGTGGACGATCGTGTCCCGGGCCGACACCGGCCCGCATCGCAGCCAGGCCTCGACCGGATCGGCGATCGCTCCTGCGAAACGCGGCCCGGTGAGCGGCCAGATCGCGACGTCGCCTGTCGCACCGACCGCGAGCGTGCCGATCTCGCCGATCCGGCCGAGGCAGCCCGCCCCGCCGATCGTCGCGCACTCCAGAGCCATACGCGCGTCCGCCGCGTCCGCTCCGTTGCGCAACTTGGCCAGGAGCATCGCCTGTCGGGCTTCCAACCACAGCGAGCCCGAGTCGGCGGACGACGATCCGTCGACGCCGAGCCCAACGTGTACGCCGGCAGCACGCAGATCGACGATCGGCGCGATCCCAGAAGCGAGGATCAGGTTGCTGCTGGGGCAATGCGCCGCACCGATACCGGCCGCGCCGAGCCGCCTGACCTCAGCGTGGTCGGGCATCACACAGTGCGCGACCCAGGTCCGACTGGTCAGCCAGCCGGTGCGCTCGAGGTACTCCAACGGCCGGCACCCGAACGTGGCCACAGAGAACTCGTCGTCCTCGATGTTCTCGGCGAAATGGGTGTGCAGGCGGACATCGAGCCGCTCGGCGAGTTCGGCGGAGCGGACCATCAACTGTTCGGTCACGGTGAACGGCGAGCACGGCGCCAGGGCGATGCGGACCATTGCTCCGTGGGCGCGATCATGGTGGCGCTGAACGGCCACTTCGCTCATGGCGAGGATGTCATCGTCGTCCTGCACCACGAAGTCCGGTGGCAGCCCACCGTCTTTCTCCGACAGCGACATCGAGCCGCGGGTCGGATGGAAGCGCATCCCCAGATCGGTCGCTGCACTGATCTCGGCACTGAGCAGGTCGCCTGCGCCACGAGGATGCAGGTAGAGATGATCCGTCGACGTCGTGCACCCGCTGAGGGCGAGTTCGGCCAATCCGACCCACGCCGAGGTGTACACCGCTTCCTCGTCGATGCCGGCCCACAGTGGATAGAGCGTCTTCAACCATCCGAACAACGGCGCTCGAGTCATCGGCGGATACGCACGCGTCAGGTTCTGGTAGAAGTGGTGATGGGTGTTGATCAGGCCCGGTGTCACCAGGCAGTCGGTCGCGTCGATGGTCTCGGTCGCCTCGGGCTTCGGGTCCGTCGACAGTCCCACGCCGCTGATCAACCCGTCGGTGATCGCCACCCACCCCCCGGCGATCTCACGCCGATCCTGGTCCACGGTGGCGACCGTCCGGGCGTTGTGGATCAAGAGGTCGGTCACCCGGCCATCCTGTCATCCGACTCGAGCATCGAGTCGAGGATCTCGGCCACCTGCTCCACGGTTGTCAGAGGGTTCACGAAGCAGAAACGCAACACGGTCTCGCCGTTCCACGTGGTGGGCACGACGAACGCCTCACCGTTCAGCAGGGCCCGGTCACTCCACGCCTGGTACTCGGTGGGCGACCAACCGATGCGCCGGAACAACAGCACGGACAGGTCCGGCTCCATCAGCAGTTCCACATGATCGGCGGCCCGGATCAGATCAGCTGCGCCGGCGGTGACCGCCAAGGTGATGTCGACGGACTTCGCATATTCGTCGGTGCCGTAGGTGGCCAGGCTGAACCAGAACGGCAGACCGCGCGCACGACGACTGAGGTGATGTGCATAGTCGCTCGGATTCATCTCGCGCACCACACCGAAATTCGATTCCGCCTCACCATGCAGTACGTCGAGATATTCGGCGTGTTGGGTGTGCGCCGCGTGGGCGAGGTGCGGGTCCCGGTACAGCAGCGCGCAGCAGTCGAACGGCGCGAACAGCCATTTGTGCGGATCGACGATGAAACTGTCGCATCGTTCGATCCCGGCGAACTTCGGACGCATCGTCGGCGAGCACAGCGCGGCTGCGCCGTACGCGCCGTCGACGTGGAACCAGACGCCGAGATCCGCGGAAATCTGCCCGGCACCATCGAGATCGTCGATCACGCCTGCGTTCGTGGTGCCGGCCGTGGCGATGATCACGAACAGTCGATCGCGGTCGGCGGGGGCCAGCATGTCCACCGTGTCCTGCAGCGCCTGCCCGCTCATCCGGCCGCGTTCGTCGGCGGCCACCCTGATCAGGTCGGCGTCCATCGCACGCGCCGCCGAGGCGATGGACGAGTGCGAACCGTTCGATGTCAGCATCAGGCCACGCACGCGGTCGTTGCGTCCGCCGCTGAGCCGTCGCCACTCGTACCGTGCCGCGATCAACGCACTGAGGTTGCCACCGGTGCCACCGCTGACGAACACGCCACCGGCGCTCGGCGGGAGGCCGGCCAGATCGGCCAGCCAGCGCAAAGCCTGGTTCTCGGCGAACACGGCCCCTGCACCTTCCAGCCACGAACCGGCGTAGATGCTGCTCGCGCCGACCACGAGATCGAACAGGATCGATGCCTCGGTGGGCGCAGCTGGAACGAACGACAAGAACTTGCTGTGGTCGACACTGATCGTGGCCGGGGCGAGTACGTCCTCGAACAACTGCAGCGCCTCGAGCCCACCGAGACCATCGGCGGTGATCGTCTCGCCGGCCAGTTCGTACAGTGCTGCGTAGCTCATCGACCGGTCGAGCGGTGGTGGGTCGAGCCGGACCCGTTCGACCGAATAGCGGACAATGGCCTCGGTCAGGGCTTCGATGTCGGCATCGTGCTCGTGCACGAGTGGGCGCCGATCAGACGTTCAGGTCGACGAGCTCACTGCCCTCGTTGCGTGCTTCGCCGTCCTTGTACAGCAACTGGCCGAAGGCAAAGGCGATGGCTGCGAACGACATGCAGACCACGATCGGCAGCAGCAACAGGACGAGGACGATTGCGATGGCGCCAGGCACCCTGTCAGCCTAACGCTGGCTCGGACCGTCGCCCAGCCCAGCACAGTCATCGTGTCGGAAGCAGCGCACCACGTGATCGTTGACCAAGCCGCAGGCCTGCATGTAGGCGTAACAGATCGTGCTGCCGACGAAGCGGAAGCCGACCTTCTTCATTGCCTTGCTCATCCGGTCGCTGACGTCGGTGGTGGCGGGGACCTGGTCCATGCGGTCCCACCGATTCTGGATCGGGACACCGTCGACGAAGCTCCAGATGTACTCAGCCGGATCCTCGAGCTCCAGCCACAGTCGGGCGTTGCCGATCGTGCTCTCGACCTTGGCCCGGTTGCGGATGATCCGCGCGTCGGCGATGCAGCGGGCGGCGTCGGCGGCGCTGTAGGCGGGGATCTTCTCGACATCGAAACCGTCGAACACGTCGATGTATCCCTGTCGACGAAGCAGGATCGTCTTCCAACTCAGCCCTGCCTGGGCGCCCTCCAAGGTCAGGAACTCGAACAGGGTCCGGTTGTCGCGCTGCTGAACGCCCCACACCGTGTCGTGGTAGTCGGCCATTGCATCGTGGCCGTCCGCCCACGAGCACCGGACCTGTTCGCTCGCAACGGCGTCCGGTTCGGTCACAGGGGCTTGAAGGCCCACGCCTCGATCTCGACCCCGGCCCCGAGGACCGGGAGAGCAGCAACACCAACGGTGCTTCGCGCAGGGCGATGATCGCCGAGACCGAGAACGTACGCCTCGTTGAACGTCGCGAAGGTGTCCATGTCCGTCAGGAAACACAGGGTCTTGGCGATGTCGCCGAGTTCGGCACCCATCGACGCCAACTGTGACTTCAGATTGGCGACTGCCTGGGCGGTCTGCGCTGCGACGCCCCCCTCGACGAGGATGCCGTCTTTCACACCGAGCTGACCGGAAACGATGATCCAGTCGCCGGCGCGAACAGCGGGTGTATAGGGACCGAGGGGGGTTGACATGAGGCACATCGTACGGGTCGCCGCGGACCCCATGACAGCTCGTCGGGATATCGTTCGGAGGTGAACATCAACCTCCCGCGGAGCGTCTCCCGGATCGATCGTCGTAGCTTTCTGATCGCATCGGGAGCGGTGGTCCTGGCCGCATGCGGGAGCAATGGCACCGCGGCTTCCCCGTCCGGCGCGATCAACACCTCCAAGAGCGGGTACGGGCTCGTCCCGCGCTTCGACCGTGCCCTCATCGTGCCGGGCACCGCGCGGATGCCGTTCTCGCTGTCGAAGGACCAGGCTGTCGTGTCCGACGGTCCAAAGCTGCTGACAGCCAAGATCGTCGACACGGCGAACAAGATCGTGGTCCCGAGCGTGACGGCCAAACAG
>JAYTRT010000545.1:0-4084 GCA_043746045.1 Actinomycetota bacterium
CCGATCGGGCCGTCGAACGGGATGCCGCTGATGGCGAACGCTGCCGAGGCAGCATTGATCGCGAGCACGTCGTGCGGGTTCTCCTGGTCGGCGCCGAGAATGGTCAGCACGACCTGCGTCTCGTTGCGGAAACCGTCGGGGAAGCACGGGCGCAGCGGGCGGTCGGTCAAGCGACAGGTGAGGATCGCAGCCTCGGTCGGACGGCCTTCACGACGGAAGAACGAACCGGGGATCTTGCCGGCGGCGTACGCACGCTCTTCGACATCGACGGTGAGTGGGAAGAAGTCCGTGCCTGGCTTGGCTTCTTTGGCTGCGTTCGCAGTTGCGAGAACAGTGGTCCGACCAATGCTGGCCAACACTGCGCCCTGGCTCTGCTGCGCGAGCTTGCCAGTTTCAAAGGACAGAGTTTTGTCGGTACCCGACACGGGCCCCGACACTCGAATGGCGTCAACCATTGGAGCTCCTTTCGTCCGGGCGCGTTTTGTCTCACGCCTCGGAATTTGGAGCGGAGGCCGGTTCCCAGTCGGCGGTGTCGGTATCGGAACCGCACGTCGCCTGAAGATTTCCGGCAACCGAGCTCACAACCCCGGCAGAGGCGACTGACAACCGATCCGATTGTCCGCTCTGGTGGTTAGTTGGCCCGAGAACAACCCGGGACGAGAGCAACCCTACCATCTCGGGGGTTGGGGATGGTGTCACAGTCCTGGAGAGCCGGTCCGGGTCTGCGGTTTCAGCTCGGGTCAGGGACCGCAAGGTCGATGATCGCCTCGTGCTCCAAGGTCGCGACAGGTCGGCCGTCGACCTCGATTCGTACATCGAGCACTGCCCGTTCGCCCGATCGCTCGAAGCGTTCGACGACCACCGCGTGCACCGTGGCCGTGGCCCCGGCGCGAGCGACGCCATGGTGGCGGATGATGCTGCGGGTGTGGATCCATGATCCGCGGGCGACATCGACGTGGACAATGTGGTTGGCCAGTGCCGGCCAGACCGCCGGATGGACGAGGCCGAGGCGGACGAAGAGGTCGAGGTCGTCTCCGGCGCGTACTCCGTACTCGGCTCCGAGCTCTCCGTCCAACGAGATCTGCCGAGTGCGCAACACCTCGCCGGCCCGCATCGACGGTGGGCCTCCTGAATCGCGGACAGCGCGAAACGTGGCACGCGGTCGATCGTCGCCGACGCGGGCGTCGATCACGACGCCAACATCGACCGGCGTCGGAACGAGGTCGAGATGGTCGTCCTGGAACACCGGTGAGCGAAACCGGACTTCACCTCCCCCTCTCGCCAGCCAGTCCTCACCCCACGCCACGACAACAGGATGGGTGAGGTACGCGTAGGTGGTGACGCCGGCGACGAGAGCACGAGCGAAACCGGCAGCCTGCGCTCCCGAATCGGTGTGGATCGGGTTCCGGGCGTGCTCGGGCAGGTTCTGGGCCACGATCGACCACGGCACGGGTGTGGTCAACAACGGCACACGTGCTCAGGGAGCGCTGGGCGTGACATCGGGCGATGCATCGGGCAGTCCCTGGGGTGCGGGATCGGAGGATGGTCCGACCTCGTCCGACCACCGCGCCCGAGTGGGCTCGGCACTGCCCCCGAACGCAGCGGCCATCCGGTCAAGACTGAACGGATCCATGTTCGTGTACAGCAGTTCTGCACCGACGAATCGTTTCGCCTCGGTGACGAGCGCATCCACGTTCACGTCGGTGAGCAACAGCACCACCACGGTGCGTCCGGGCTGGACGGCATCGCGGAACCATTGCACCCACGCGTCCGGAACGCCGAGGTCGATTGCCTTCGCGGCAACCGCACCGGCACCGGCGCCGATCACCCCGCCGGCGATCCAGCCGACCGGGCCCGCCAAGAGCAGACCCAACAGGCCGGTCCACATCGCGCCTGACAGGGCGGCCTTGCCCGGTGAAGGATCGATCGTCTCGACGACGCGCGTATGTCCGTCGGCGGTCTTGGCAACCAGCACGGCATCGTGCACCTGCAGTGATTTCTTGGCGGCGAGGCCCGACGCGGCGGTCAGGAACTCTTGGGCACGAAAGGTGTCGTCGAATGACACCCCGACGAGCGTCTGCGGCTTGTCATCGATGTTGGAACGCGGGTGCATAGTGGGCAAAGTACCCCTGAACCCGCGCAATCACACTGCGCCGGGCATGACACCGCCCAGGATTCGCCGCGAACGGCGGCTGGTTGCTGTCAGCGACGAAGGCCGAGCTTGGCGATGATGTCGCGGTAACGCTGGACATCGCGGTTGCGCACGTAGTCCAACATGCTGCGGCGCTGGCCGACGAGCATCAGCAGACCACGACGGCTGTGGTGGTCCTTCTTGTGCATCTTGAGATGCTCGGTGAGGTGATTGATACGCGCTGTGAGCAGCGCGACCTGGACCTCGGGTGAACCCGTATCTGTTTCGTGGAGCTTGTGCTCCCCGATGACGTCTTGCTTCGACATGTCTGCCTTCCCAAAAAGGAGGTCGCCTCGAACCAGCGGTTCGACAGCATCACGTGAGCGCACTCGAAAGAGCCCCCGACGGACCCGGCAATACTAAGGGCCGGATCGACAACTCCCAACCGCAGCCGAGAGGTGCGCACGACGACGTCCGATGCCAGCGAGTACCGTCCAGACCTATGGCAGCTGCACTTGCGTTCACGGACTGGTATTGGGGAGCTCGTGGCGGTTTCTTCATCGTCTTTGCGTTGGTCAGCGTGATCTCCCGCCTCGCAGCGCGGGGTCGACGATCCAGCCGGTCGAGGACCAGCATGCAGCAGTTCGGTCAGCCGGGCCAACCAGTGCAGCAGCCGTTCCAGCAGCAGGGCTTTCCACAGCAGGGCTTTCCACAGCAGGGCTTTCCGCAGCAGGGCTTTGCGCAACAGGATCCCGCTCAGCCGGGCTATGCGCAGCCGCAATATGCGCAGCCGCCGTTCACTCAGCAGCCGCCCCCACCGGAACAGCCTCGGATTGCGCGACCGAACTCGCCGATGGATGGACCACGAACAAACCCGCAGAACCCGTTCCCGACGGGAGCGT
The DNA here is from genome assembly GCA_043746045.1 of Actinomycetota bacterium. GTDB lineage: Bacteria > Actinomycetota > Acidimicrobiia > Acidimicrobiales > Ilumatobacteraceae > WLMZ01. Next base: position 3,034 of record JAYTRT010000545.1, read on the forward strand.
CGGACCGGCCGCGCAGCACTCCCCTCCCGGACACGTTCGGAGACTGAGGCGCTCCTGACGCTAAGTTCGAGACGGTGACCGGCCTTCCCGAACTCCGCCAGCGGATCGACGAGCTCGACCGACGCTTGGTCGACGTGTTGGCCGCCCGCCTGGCGATCTGCGAAGAGGTCGCCAGGCTCAAGGAGTCGACTGACACACCGGTCATCCAACCAGCCCGTGTCCGCGACGTGATCACCAGTCGTCGACAATTGGCGATCGACGCAGGCGTCGACCCTGACTTCGCCGAGCAGGTGTTCCGGGTGTTACTGGCCGAGACCCACCGGATCGAGGTCGCCGGCACACGGCCCGACGCTGCGCCGGACAAAGCGGCTGCGCCGGAGAACGCCCGCTCAGCGCTCGACACGGTGGCCACGCGCGTGGATCACATCGTCATCGCCGTGCACGATCTCGCTGCAGCGGTGTCGACGTTCACCGACCATCTCGGCTTCCACCGGGTCCCACTTGCCGGCGGTGACACCGATGGCATCCAGGCCGTTGCCGCTGGTGGCGTCACGATGGTCCTCGTCGGTCCGGCCGCCAGCCCCGACGTCGCCGAATACCTGCGGCATCACGGCAGCGGAATCCAACACATTGCGATCGACGTGCTCAATGCCGGATACGCACGCGCAGCGCTGACCGCCGTCGATGCGCCACTGCTCACCGAAGTCGTCGTCGACAGCAACGGTCACGAACAGTTCTTCACCGTGCACGATCCCACCATCGGCCTCCAACTCGGGTTCATCTCACGCACCGGACATCGCGTCGGCATCGGCGGGGCAAATGTCCTGGCACTGTTCGCAGCTGTCTCGAAACGGCCGGACGCTCCTTAACGCGAGCGTCACGCCACCGTAAAGCTCGTCCTATACGCTCCGCGCAATGTCGAACCTGCGCGCCGCCGTTGTCGGCGCCGTTTGCACACTCTCGATTGTCGGATGCTCCAGTGCTTCAACGACGAAGACGACAGCGTCCGATTTCGGGAGCGACGTCGCGGCTGGCAAGCCGTTTCCCGCAG
>JAYTRT010000546.1:0-4065 GCA_043746045.1 Actinomycetota bacterium
CCCGATGCCGGCCGAGTCAAGGTCGCCGAACGTTTCGCGCAGCACCTCTCGGACATGGATGCCGACGTCGCGTTCATCAACAAGCGCCGTCCGAAGGGCACGACCAACATCGCCGAGGCCAAAGAGGTCATCGGCGAGGTCGACGGTCGCTGCTGCATCATCACCGATGACATGATCGACACCGGCGGCACGGTGGTCTCAGCTGCTGAATTGCTGCTCAAGCGCGGCGCCGCCGAGGTGTGGTGCATGGCAACTCACGGCGTGTTGTCTGGACCGGCGATCAGCCGCCTGCGCGACTCGCCGTTCACACGGGTGGTTCTCACCAACACCTTGCCGATGCCGTCGGACGAACTACTCCCCCAGCTCGAAGTGCTCTCGATTGCACCGATCATCGCCGAGGCGCTGAGTGCTGTCTTTGACGACACCAGCGTCAGCGAGATCTTCGGCGGCGAGAACCAGTAGTCACACCACCGGTGTTGCCCGTGCCTGTGGGTTCTGGGCTCAAGCGCCGATAGCATCGCCAACCGTTCTTTGCTGCGTGAGCAGCACCTCTGGATCGCCACCTGGCGGAGGATTTATCATGTCGCAGACCACTCTCGTAGCCCAGACCGGCCGTCAGACCGGCTCCCCTGCCGCGCGCCGCTTGCGCAGCACCGACAGCATCCCGGCCGTGCTCTACGGCCAGGGCATGGCGCCGGTCAGCGTCGCCGTCGGTCGTCGCGACCTGCGTCTGGCGCTCAGCGGCCCAGCAGGATTCAACACGGTGCTCCAGCTCGAGGTCGACGGCAAGATCTACCCGGCCGTGATCAAGGACGTGCAGCGTCACCCGGTCAAGCGCAACGTCGCCCACCTCGACTTCCTCCAGATCAACATGAAGGAACTGCTCACGGTTTCCGTGCCGTTGCGCCTCGAGGGCGAGGCCAAGGCCGTTGCAGCGCAGGGCGGCCTCGTCGACCCGTCGGTCGACACGATCGACGTCGAGTGCACTCCTGACAACATGCCGAACGAGTTCGTCGTCGACATCAGCGAGATGCAGCCGGGCGACGTCATTCGTCTGTCCGAATTGGTGATGCCGTCGGGCGTCACGGCCCTCGGCGATCCGGAGATGGCTGTCGTCACCGCTCTGCACGGCTTCAGCGAATCCGATCTCGAGTCGGACGCCACGCCTGACGTCGAGGTCGGCGAGGGCGATGCAGCTGCCGGCGACGCCGCAGCTGAATGACCTCTCTGCAGTGTCGCTGACCGTCCGACCGCGACATGCCACTGTTCGGTCGCGGTGATCGGCCGGAGCGTCGCGGTACCCCGTATGACTTCCTGATCGTCGGGCTCGGCAACCCGGGCAAGGAATACGCACGGACCCGACACAATGTCGGCGAAGAGGTCGTCACTCTGCTCGCGACTCGCGCCGGCGTGTCGTTCAAAGCAGGCAAGGACAAGGCCAAAGTGGCCGAGGCAACGGTCGCCGGTAAGCGGTGCGTCCTCGCGTTCCCATTGACCTACATGAACGAATCCGGTCAGGCCGTCAGCGCACTGACCCGTCGCTACGGCATCACCGATCCGGCGCAGATCGTCATCATCCACGACGAACTCGATCTTCCACCGGCGCAGGTCCGGGTCAAGGTCGGCGGCGGGCTGGCCGGCAACAACGGACTGCGCAGCATCACCCAGCACCTGAAAACCCAGGACTATCTACGGATCAGGATCGGGATCGGCAAGCCACCGTCGAAGGAGCGCGGCGCCAGCCACGTGCTGTCGAAACTACCGAAGGACGAGCGGGAGGCCCTCGACGTCGCCGTACAAATTGCCGCCGACGCCGTGGAGACACTGGTCGGCCACGGCGCCGACGCGGCGATGCGCGACTTCAACTCCCGCTGACCGACGTCGTCGACCGGCGGCACCTCACTGACGCGCGTCTCAGGCCGAAGCGAGGGCGTTGTCCGCCACGATCCGACCGGCTTCGAGTTGGATCGACCGGGTCAGGCGAACGTTCTTCAGCAGTGTCCGGTCGTGGGTGACGAGCAGCACCGTGCCGGCGAACGACTCGAGCGCGATCTCCAACTGCTCGATCGCGGCGAGGTCGAGGTGGTTGGTGGGCTCGTCGAGGACCAGACAGTTCGTACCCTTGGCCATCAGCAGCGCGAGCACCGTACGGGTGCGCTCGCCCGGTGACAGTGACGACGTCGACCGATTGACCTCGCCGGCCCCGATGCCGAACTTGGCCAGCAGCGTCCGCGCCTCGGGCACCGTCATCGCGGTCGCATGCATGAAACTCTCCAGCACGGTGCGGTGGTCGCCGAGCTGTAGCCGGGCCTGTTCCAATTCGCCGATCACCACGCTCGGCCCCAGGTAGCGCTCACCGCTGTCCGGCTCGATGTGACCGAGCAGCACGCGCAGCATGGTCGTCTTGCCGCTGCCGTTGTGGCCGACGATCGCAATCCGCTCGCCGGCGCCGATCGCCAGGCTGACCGGACCGAGCGTGAAATCGCCGTTCTGCACGACGACGTGGTCGAGTCGAGCGACAATTGCACCGCTGCGAGCTGCCTCGCCGAACACGAGTCGCAACTGCCATGCCTCGCGGGGCTCATCGACCACCTCCAGACGTTCCATCGCCTTGTCGGTTCGCGCGGCCTTGCCGGCCAACTGCTCACTCTGGTTGATCCGGTATTGGCGGATCGTCTTGTCCTTCTCGGATTTGTCGTTCTTTGCCTTGTTCAGGCCCTGCGTGGCCCATTCGCGTTCGCGTTGGGCCCGACCGGCGAGGTTGCCCTTCTTCTCCGCATACTCCTCGTACCGCTCGCGAGCGTGCTGCGCCGCACGTTCGCGCTCGGTCACGTATGCGTCCCAACCTCCCGAGTACATCGAGATCTGGTGGGTGAACTCGTCCATCTCCGCCACGTGGGTGACGACCCGGCGCAGGAACTCGCGATCGTGACTGACGACGATGACACCCGCCTGCAGCGACCCGACCCACGATTCGAGACGGGCGAGGCCGTCGAGATCGAGGTCGTTGGTCGGTTCGTCGAGCAGGAAAACGTCGAACCGCGCCAGCAGCATCGATGCAAGGCTGCACCGTGCGGCCTCGCCACCGGACAGGGTGGACATCGCCTGGCCGAGGAGCCGGGTGGCGATGCCGAGCTCGGCCGTGACCTCGCCGATTCGTGATTCGAAATCGGCCGCACCGATCGCCAGCCAGTGCTCCAACGCGTCGGAGTAGCGATCGTCGGCACCTGCCTCGCCAGCGGCCAGCGCGGCAGTCGCATCGTCGAGTTCGGTCGACGACACGGTCACACCGGTCCGCCGACCGAGGAATTCGAGGACGGTCTCCGAGGTCCGCTCGGGCTCCTGGGGAAGCAAGCCGACGATGGCCCGCGGCGGAGCGGTGGTGACCGTTCCATCGTCGGGCCGGACCGCACCGGTCAGCACGCGGAGCAGTGTGGATTTACCGACGCCGTTCGGGCCGACGAGCCCGATCCGCCAGCCCGGCGAGAGTGAGAGGTCGACCGTGTCGAGGATGACGGCTTTGCCGATCGACAGCGAGACGGAGCGGGCGTGGAGAGATGCGTGTGCAGACATGGTGAGCGAGGCGAACCTTCCGGGGAGATGGTAGGGACAGACGATTGCTCACAGACGCATCCGGTCAGGATCGCAGAATGAAACGGCAATCGCACACGAATTGCGCAGCGCGGGCCGCCGCACGGTTCCTGGATCGGCGAGTGCTTCGTCGTCGCGGAGAGTTGCGCTGGAATGTCGGCGGCCTGCGTGCGGTTCAGCACCGCATGCCCTACAACGAAGCAGATCCGGAATGGTGGAAGACGTTCGTCGACGGTCTCCCTGCACACACCGCGAAACTTGCGGTGGTTCGGGCTGACGGCAGTCCACTCGTCGCACCGGTGTGGATCGATCGCGACGGCGACGACATCGTGTTCATGACCTCGGCCGACACGATCAAGGGCAAGTCGATCCTGCGCGACGGTCGGGTCAGCCTGTGTCTCGACAACGAGACGCCCCCGTTCGACTTCGTGACCATCAGCGGCACCACCACGACCTCGACCGATCCGGACGAAT
>JAYTRT010000547.1:0-4055 GCA_043746045.1 Actinomycetota bacterium
GTTGGTGAACAACGACGCCGAACAGCAGCGTTGCCGTGATCGTATCGTCGGGGCCACACGTAGCCTTGGTGCCGTGACGTCCACGGTCGTGCCAACCGCCGCTGACGCTCGAACGCACATGGCACCGGTCGACTGGGTCCGGCTGGCGATTCCGGGCCTTGTCTGGGGCACCTCGTTCTACTTCATCGCGCAGAGCCTGAACGCGTTCCCGGCGGTGGTGATCACGCCGATGCGGGTTGGCATCGGATGCGTCACGCTCGGCTTGTTCCCCGCCGCCCGACGGGCGCGCATCGACCGTGCCGACATGCCCCGGATCGTGCTGCTCGGCGTGATCTGGATGGCGATCCCGCTCTCGATCTTTCCGTTCGCCGAGGAGCGAGTGTCGTCGTCGGTGACCGGCATGCTCAATGGCGCCACGCCGCTGTTCGTCGCGGTGGTCGCAGTCTTGATCGCCAAGAGGCTGCCGCCACGGCACCAGATCGTCGGTGTCGCGGTTGGCTTTGCTGGTGTGGTGCTGATCGCAGTCGTCGCCACCAGCGCAGGCGACAATTCGTGGGCGGGCGTCGGGCTGATCTTCGGCGCGCTCGTGTTCTACGGCTTGTCACTCAACCTTGCCGTACCGCTGCAACAAAAGTACGGCGGGCTGCCGGTGCTGTGGCGCGCCCAAGCCGTTGCGTTCGTGATTGTCACGCCGTTTGCGATCCCGTCGCTCGGCCACGTGCACTTCGCGTGGGGGCCGCTGTTCGCGATGGTCGCGCTCGGCGTGTTCGGTACGGCGCTGGCTTTCGTGGTGATGGCCAGCAACGCCGGGCGCCTGGGCAGCACCCGCGCCTCGGTCAGCGTGTACATCGTCCCCGTGGTGTCACTGCTGCTCGGCGCGCTCGTGCGACACGAATCGGTCGCCGCCCTCGCCGTTGTCGGCTGCGGGATAGCCATTCTCGGTGCCTTCCTCACCAACCGGCCCCGGGGCCGCGCTTGAGATGTCTGGTCGCGGGATGATCACGGTCTGGGTGCTGGGCGACCAACTCAATGCCGAGCTCGGCGCAATGGTTGGTGCCGATCCATCGACGCATCGGCTGTTGCTCGTGGAGAGCGGTGCGAAGGTTTCGTCGAAGCGGTGGCATCTGCAGCGCGCTCATTTTGTCATCGCGTCGATGCGACGCTTCGCAGCCGAGCGTCGGGCCGAGGGGTTCGAGGTCGACGAGCGGCAGTCTGACTCGCTCGCGGCGGGGTTGGCCGAGCATCGCCGCGAGTTCGAACCCGGACAGGTGATTGCCACCGAGCCGGCGTCTCGCGATGGGCTCGCGCTGTTACGTCGTCTCGGTGTCGATGTCGTCCGGACGAATCAGTTCTTGTGTCATCCCGATGAGTTCGCCGATTGGGCACAGGGGCGCACGTCGTTCACCATGGAGCATTTCTACCGATGGCAACGACGTCGACTCGGGATCTTGATGGACGGCTCCGAGCCGGCTGGTGGGCGCTGGAATTTCGATGCCGAGAACAGACAACCGCCACCGAAGGATGCCAACGGGCGTTGGCCGACGCCACCACGGGATGAGCTCGACGACGTCGATCGAGACGTGATCGCACGACTGCGTCCGCACACCTGGGGAGCCGAGCCGGACGGCACGTGGGCCACGACCCGTCGGGATGCGCTCGCGCGACTCGACCATTTCATCGAGCGCGTGCTGCCCCATTTCGGTCCGCACGAGGACGCGATGACCACCGCCAGCTGGCATCTCGCGCACAGCCTGCTGTCGCCGTACCTGAACGTCGGCCTACTGCTGCCCGGCGAGGTCTGCGACGCAGCGGAGGATGCGTATCGCTCTGGACGGGTACCGCTCGCCAGCGCCGAAGGCTTCATCAGGCAGATCATCGGCTGGCGCGAGTACGTGTGGGGCCTCTACTGGCTTTGGGGTCCGGAGTACGCCGGCCGCAACGCGCTGGGAGCGCACCGGCCGATTCCCCCGGCATTCACCGGAGCTGCGCCGACACAGATGCGGTGTCTCGCGCAGACGCTCGAGTCGTTGCACGATCACGGTTGGGTGCATCACATCCAGCGTCTGATGATCCTCGGCAACCTCGCCCTTCTCGCAGGGGTCGAGCCGCAGGCGATGACTCGGTGGATGTGGGCCGGCTTCGTGGACGGTGCCGAGTGGTCATGGTGCCCAATGTCGTCGGGATGGCGTTGCACGCAGACGGGGGAATGATGGCAACCAAGCCGTACGCGGCGGGTGGCGCCTACATCGACCGGATGAGTGACTACTGCAAGGGATGCCGGTTCGATCGCAAGCAACGCACCGGAGACGACGCTTGCCCGTTCACGACGTTGTACTGGGATTTCATCGCCCGACACGGGGAACGCTTCGAACGAAATCCACGTATGGCCCAGCAGGTCCGTGCTGCTCGCCGCCTGAACGACATGCCGGCAGTCCGCCTCCGAGCCGTCGACGTCATCGCCCGCTTGGAGTCAGGCGACCTGTAGCCGGGATCAACCTGGATCTCGGCGACCGCCCCGTCCCGAAGCGACTCGATTGTTGATTCGCCGGCTGGCAGATTTGAGTAGGTTGGTGGGGCAGTGCTGCCCAGACCCTGCCGTGCTCCCTGATGAGGAGAGAGTCGCGCGTCATGGATTTTCAGAGCAAGGCCGAACGGTGGTTCCGGACGCTTCCCGACGAACTGCGCCAAGAGGCTCGCACGACCGTTGGGCCGTTGCCGCGTTGGATTGTCGACAGCCTCCTCGACGCCGGAATTTCGCCGGTGCCCCTCGAACTGAGGGCGCACGACCGCGCACACGCGTTCATGATGCCGGCACGGTTGGTCGAGTTCCTGAACACAACCTGGCAACCCGAACGGCCCGTGTGAGACCTGCATCGGTCTGGTCGACGCCGCAGTATCGGTGAAGCGCTCCGCTACCTCCGCTGCGGCGCGTTCGCTTGGTCCAACAGATCGTCGAGGGTGCGTCCGGGTCCGCCGACGATGGTTCGGACGCCGGCCGCGCGCAGGCTGAGGGCCGTGCGCTCGGCGGTCTCGATCGACCCGGGGTTGGTCACGGTGATCACGGCGAGATCGACCGGCTGCTGCGTGCTGAACTGCACCAATTCCGCGGGCGGCGTGTCGGCGCCGAGATGGTGGACCTGCCAGTTGGCGTCCCGGAGTGCGACCGTCGCCATCATCGTCGGTAGGGAGTGGTGGTCGCCGCTGACCGCCGCGACGGCGACGACTCCGCGCCGCCTGCCGCGTGGGTTGGGGGACAGGTCCGCCAGGACACGTTCGGCGATCGCTGTGGCCCGGTGCTCCGACCAGATCGGCAGTTCGCCGTGGTGCCAGGCCTCACCGATCTGACGCAGCGTCGGCACGAGCACGCGCTGGATGAACTCCACGACGGTGGTGCCCTCGTCGATGAGATGGCGCGAGACGCGCAGCGCCTGCGGCTCGGCGCCGCTGACGAGTGCGTCGTACAGACGCGGAACCTGGCCGTGCAGACGCTTGTCGCTCGGCGGCTTGGGAACCAACGGTGTGCGCCGTTCGGCGTCGACTCGATCGAGGTCACTCCGTGCGACTCGATATCGGCCACTGACGACTCGGGCCCGAAGGCGTCCGCTCCTCACCCATCGGTACGCCGTCTGATAGTGGACGCCGAGCGCGTCGGCGGCCTCCTGCAGCTCCAGTTGCTCCTCGTCGGTCGCGCTCACGAAAACAAATGATAGGCCGAGTTGCTGAAATCGGTGCTCGGAGGAGCTCATATGACCAGCAAGAGAAGGTGGTTGCTGCTCATGCAGAAATAAATATGACTAAATGAGACTAAATCAGGGCAGGTAATAGGTCCACCACACCGTCGAAAGGCCACCATGAAATCACTTCCCATCTCGCTCCGGCTCAAGCTGCCCTTTGTCATTGCGGGCTTCTTGTCCTTCCTGTTCTCGGTCTGGTTGTACTTCGTCCGGGGCGACACCACCGCCGGGATCTTCGTCGGCCTCTGGGTGCCGTCGATCCACTCGCTCGGCACGCTCCTCGTCGGCCAGGTTGCCGAGCCGGTCCGCCGCGTCGCCGAA
>JAYTRT010000548.1:0-4053 GCA_043746045.1 Actinomycetota bacterium
TCGCGGCGGCCGCTCGGCGGGGCCGTTCCACGACGCGATTGACGCTGACGGCCAGAATGCGCGCGGACATGATCGCCGGCCTCGACGTGTGGCGGGCGATGCCGGGTGACCGCAGCGCCGTCACCGAATCGGTGGTCCACGAGGGTTGGACAGTCACGGCCCGACGTGCACCGCTCGGCGTTGTCGGGTTCGTGTTCGAGGGGCGGCCGAACGTGTTCGCAGATGCGACCGGCGTGCTACGCAGCGGCAACACGGCCGTGCTCCGCATCGGCAGCGATGCGTTGGGTACGGCGCGGGCGATCGTCGTCGAGGCCCTGCGGCCGGCGTTGCTGGCGGCGGGGTTGCCCGCCGAGTCGGTGTCGTTGGTCGATTCAGCGTCGCGTGCTGCCGGATGGGCGTTGTTCGACGACGCCCGCCTGGCCCTGGCTGTCGCACGGGGATCGGGCAGTGCGGTTGCCCAACTCGGCGCGGTGGCGCGACAGGCGGGGGTGCCCGTCAGCCTGCACGGCACCGGGGGCGCGTGGCTTGTCGCTGCCGCTGACGCAGACACCGATCACTTCGCCGATTCGGTCCGGCACTCGCTCGACCGCAAGGTCTGCAACACCCTCAATGTGTGTTGCATCGTCGCGTCACGGGCCGTCGACCTGGTCCCCGTCTTCGTCCGATCGTTGCGGGCTGCCGCCGAAGGGCGTGGCGCCAATGCGCGTCTGCATGTTGTTGCCGAGAGCCGTTGCTTCGTCCAGCCGGAGCTGTTCAGCGAAACGGTCGAGATCACGCGTGCGTCAGGCCGGACCAACGAGAATTTCGCGACGCCCATCGCGATCGACGAACTGTCCACCGAGTGGGAGTGGGAGGACTCTCCGGAAGTCAGCCTGGTGGTCGTCGATGACGTCGCCGCGGCCATCGCGCTGTTCGACCGCCACAGTCCACACCTCGTTGCCTCGCTGATCAGCACCGATGGCGACGAACAACGCTCGTTCTACCAGGCCTGCGACGCGCCGTTCATCGGTGACGGCTTCACCCGCTGGGTCGACGGCCAATTCGCGCTCGACCGACCCGAGCTCGGGCTGTCGAACTGGGAGCAGGGCCGGTTGTTCGGGCGTAGCGCCGTGTTGTCCGGGGATTCCGTGTTCACGATCCGGCTCACCGCCAACGTCACGAACAGCGACCTTCATCGATGAGGCCAGCGGCCGATCGGTCGATCCCGGCGCGGCCGGCCCGATCGCCGCGTCGCTCGTGCGTCGGCACGGTCGTCGGGATCATCGTCGGCATGGCGCTCCTCGCAACGTGCACCTCGGCCGATTCGAATGTGACAGTCGGCCGGGCGACGGGGCACACCGACGTGACGAGTGTCGCGTCCGCGCCCGCAGCCTCCGCGAGCACCGGTACCGCGACCACCGCTCCATCCAACACCGGCACTGCTCCGAGTGTGCCCGCGACGACGGGCGCGCCCGCGACGACCGGCGCGACAGCGACGACGGGCGCGGGGCCGAGGGGCGGAATCAGCGGTGTCGGCGACGTGCTGTATCCCGACCTCGGCAATCCGGGGCTGGACGTGCAGCACTACGACATCGATCTGCGCTTCGATCACTCGACGGGCGAGATCGACGCGACGGCAACCCTGACGATCGTGGCGACAGCTGCGCTGGCCGATTTCACGCTGGACGCCGTCCACCTCGCCGTGACCAAAGTCCTTGTCGATGGCATGGCTGCTGTGTTCGAAATCGCCGATCCCGAGCTCCGCATCACACCGTCGTCACCGATCGCCGTCGGCGAGTCGTTCACCGTCGCCGTGACATACAGCGCGCATGGCAACGACTCGACGATCTCTGCCGGAACGACGGCCGGATGGTTCGAGACGGACACCGGTTCGTTCGTCCTCGACGAACCGGACGGGGCCAGGTTCTGGCTTCCGAGCAACGACCATCCCAGTGACAAGGCGACGTATCGCTTCAGGATCCACGTTCCGAAGGGAGTGACTGCGGTGGCGAACGGCATCATGGTCAGCCACACCATCGATCCGAGCGGGTCGTCCGGCGAGCTGTGGATTTGGGATCAAGCGGATCCGATGACGACCTACCTGATCCAGTTGATGACCGGCTCACTCGACATCGTCGACGGTGTCGGGTCGAACGGCCTCCCGTTGGTCAGCGTGCTGCAGCACGGCGAACAGAAGCTGATGCAGCCGTTCCTCGACGACACCGCGAAGGAGATCGACTTCTTCGCCGCCTACTTCGGGCCGTTCCCCCTTTCGTCGTACGGCATCGCGATGACCGATGGATACATCGGCGGTGCGATGGAAGAACAGGGTCGATCGTTGTTCAGCGAGCGGGACTTCGCCGGCGGCACCCTCGACGCAGGCACATCGTTGCTGTTGTCGCACGAGCTGACCCATCAATGGTTCGGTGATGCCGTCAGCCCTGCCGATTGGCAGGACATCTGGCTCAACGAGAGCTTTGCCACGTACGGAGAGTGGATGTGGCTCGATCACGCCGGCTTCCAGCCGATCGACACGGTCGCCCGTGAGAGTCTGGCACGTCGACAGAGTGGCACCCGTGCCACAGGTACACCGGACATTCCCGGGCTGTTCGGCTACGAGGTCTACGAGGGCGGTGCGGTGGTGCTGCACGCCCTTCGCAAGACGGTCGGGGACTCCACGTTCTTCGAAATCCTCCGGACATGGGTCCAGAGCAACATCGGGACGTCACGCACCTCGAAGGACTTCATCGCCCTGAGCAGCAGAATATCCGGCAAGGATCTCACGCTGTTCTTCCACGATTGGCTGTACGCGAACGACCTTCCGAACGCGTACCCGTGATGAGTGTGTGACTGATCAGACGGGAATCTGCGGGTCGACGGCGGCGTGGATCTGGCGATGGAACTCGCCGAGGGCATGCTCGTGCCGAGGGCTCAACCAGCCGGTCCGGTACAGGCCGGCCTGCATGTTCTTCTGCACCATCTCGCCGACGCGCACGTCCTCGTCGGCGACCTCCTCACTGTCCTTGACGATCGTCTCGACGTCGATTGCGTCGTCGGCGAAGAAGTACTCGAAGATCAGATCGGTCTGGCCGGGCCCCACAGGGAGCCAGCGCTCGACGGCCATGCCGCCGGGGAAGATGTCGAACGAGAAACACGGGTAGAAGTACCCCCACACACCACTCCACGTCTGACCGTCGCGGCGTGGGGCCGTGTGGATGTTCCAGCGGTCGTCGCCCTTGCCCTCGACCTTGTAACCGAGCGCCTCGACTTCGCGGCTCATCGCCGGATGGACGAGCGGCAGGTGGTAGCCCTCGAGGAAGTTGTCGTTGTAGACCTTCCAGTTCATCGACATGTGGCGAACGGTGCGACTGTGGAAGGTGTAGTGATCGGTCGGGTATTCGTCGCATTCGGCGACGAAGCCAGCCAGCCATTCGATGAGATCCACCACCGTTGGATCGAGGCAGACGAAGATGAACCCTCGCCAGCTCTGCGCACGTATCTTCGTCAGGCAGGTGCCGTCCGGGGCTTCTCCGCCGAAGTCGCGAGCGTTGATCAGCAGGCCCTCTTTGTCGAAGGCCCAACCGTGATATCGGCAGACGAGGTTGGCCTGATGGCCGGTGCCCTCCCACACGATCGGGCCGGCGCGATGCGGGCACATGTTGTGGAACGCGCGAAGACTGCCGTCGTCGGCGCGCTGGATGAAGATCGGCCAGCCGGCCAGGCTTTCAGCGAGGTAGTCGCCGGATCTCGGGATCTGATGATCGAGACCGATCATGACCCACGTCTTGGCGAAGATCTGATGCCTCTCGATCTCCCAGATGGCGGGATCGAGGTAGTACCGAGTCAACAGGGTCTCAGTCAGGCTCATCCCCGTCAGGTTACCCCGGCGGGATCTGTGCTCCCCGTACGACGGCCACCACGAAACTTTCGACGTGTGAAAAGCGCGCTCTGGGGGACGAATTCGCTCGGAGAAGTCAGTGGCCGAGGGCCTTGCCGAGGAGCCAATTCCGGGGGCGTTCGGGTCGACCTGTGCGCTGCTCGTGCGCGTCCATCGAAGCCGGGAGCTTCAGCAGG
>JAYTRT010000549.1:0-12268 GCA_043746045.1 Actinomycetota bacterium
CTGCAGAACACCCGTTGGTCGGGTTTGCTGGCCGATGTGTTGACCGAACGCGACTCGAACAAGGTGTTCACCTACTACAGCGGAGAGCTGTGGACGGCCTTCTACCAAGACGTCCGTCAGGGCCACGCGCTGCCGCGGGTGTTGACAGACGGCCAGGTCGCCGATCTCGGCGAGGAGATGGCGTTGCTGCACCGGGACTGTGCCGATGTCGCGCGCAAGATCCCGCTGTCGTCGAAGTCGATCAAGTCCGACGCGATCCATCTGCTCGATCTGTTGTCGGACAAGCACTCGTCGATGAAGTTCCAATACGACGCGACACAGTTGCAATTCCTGCGGTCACAGTGCAACGAGTTCCTCGAGCAACTCGACCGGTTCGGTTACGACGACTGGACCAAGATCCCGGTTCTGATCGATTGGAACCTCGGCAACTTCTCGGTGTCGATGGCGCGCCAACAAGTACGTCTCTACAGTCGGTGGGATTACGACTGGTTCCGCATCGAACCTCGCCTGTTGGACTTCTACTTCCTGTCCCGCGTTGCCAGCGCGACCGGCGACCGCACCGTGTTCTCCTATTCGCCGCACACGCTGCTCGAGGGTCGCTTCAGGCGTTTCCTCGCTGCGTATCACCGGATCTACCCACTGAACGAGAACGAGATCCTGTTCCTGCGCGAGGTGTACCGGTTCTTCATCCTCAACTACGTCGTTCGTGAGGGTGACAACTTCTTCCAACCCGAGTACTGGCACCGCCTCCAACAGGAGGCTGTGTCACTGTGCTTGCCGGCCGCCGAGCGGCTCGACCTGCGACCGCTCCTGTCGATTCTGGACTGACGTCGCGCGCGTCTGTCGTGACGCCCCACCGCCGTCGACGAATGGTTCCTTGTATCTGGCGCACCTCGGGCGCCCTCTGTGCAGTGCTGCAACTGGGCACGACGACGAGGAGGATCTCATGGACACGAGTTCACATTGGGGACGGAGCCGGTGGGCGGCGATCGGGGCGGCCGTTGCGGTCACCATCGGCGCCGGCGGCATCGCAATAACGAACGCAGCTGGAGGCGCCGGAGTTCCCTCGGCGTTCGTGCCGATCACGCCATGTCGACTGTTCGACACCCGAGCCGATTCGACGGTCGGGCCGCGCTCGACTCCGCTGAACACCGGGGAGACATACGTGCAGCAGGTCACGGGGACCAACGGCAACTGCACCATCCCGGCGGGAGCTGCCGGCGTGGCCTTCAACGTCACGATCGTCAACGGCTCGGCCCCCAGCTACCTGACCGTCTGGCCGTCGGATGCGACGCGCCCACTCGCCTCGAGTCTCAACTGGGTGGCCGGCACACCTGCGATCCCGAACAAGGTCGATGTCCGGCTTTCGCCTGACGGCAAGGTCTCGTTGTTCGACAACAACGGTTCGGTCGACGTACTCGCCGACATCGTCGGGTACTACATCGCATTGCCACCCACCGGTGTCGCCGGTCATATCCGCCTCGACCCAGCACGATTCAGCAGTGACGGGTCGGGCCTCCCGACTGACCTCCTCGTCCACAACTTCGCGGATGGCTACATCGCCGGCGTTTCGATGAACCCGGTTTGCGGCATCGCCCAAGCGGAGTTGCCCGACGGCGTGACGGTCACCGGTGTCGTCGCCCATGTCACCGACGACAATGCCAACCCCGGGTTCGATGTCACCGTCAAGCTCTGGCGGAATCCACTCGGGATCGAGTCGCCAGATGTGATGTTCGCGAAGTCCACCGCGATGAACACAGCTCCCGGCAACTTCACCCTGACCGGCGGTGCGATCACGTCACCGCTCGTCGACAACGCCCAGAACTCGTACTTCGCGACGGTTTGCGGGCTCGGTGCCGGGAACCGCTTCTACGACATGGACATCACCTACACGTCCTGATCATTGCCGTGCCACGAGCAGCGTACGCTGACCGCCATGACGATCAAGGTTGCGGTCATCGGCGCTGGCTCGTGGGGCACAACTGTGGCTGCGCTCGCCGCAGCGAACACCGAGACGGTGCTGTGGGCGCGCCGTGCCGGATTGGCCGAGGCCATCAACGCGACGCACATCAACACCGACTACCTGCCGGCGTTCACGCTTCCCGAGGGGTTGCATGCGACGAGTGATCTTGCCGAAGCTGTCGGCTCGGCCGACGTATTGGTGATGGCCGTTCCGTCGCACGGCTATCGCGAGGTGGCCGCCGAAGCAGCTCCATTCCTTCGGCCCTGGGTTCCGGTCGTGAGCCTGTCGAAAGGTGTCGAGAAGAGTTCGCTGAAACGGATGAGCGAGGTCACCGTCGACGAGATGCCGGGCCATCCGGTTGCGGTCTTGACAGGCCCGAACCTGGCCAAGGAGATCCTCGGAGGCCAACCTGCCGCGAGCGTCGTCGCGATCGACGACGACACGATCGCCACCGAACTGCAGCGGATCTTCAGCACCCCGAGCCTGCGCATCTACACCAATCCGGACGTCGTCGGCTGCGAGGTCGGCGGCGTCGTCAAGAACATCATCGCGATCGCGGCCGGAATGGCGGAGGGGATGGGTTTCGGTGACAACACGCGGGCAACGCTGATCACCCGTGGACTGGCCGAGATGACACGGCTCGGAACGGCGATGGGGGGTCAGGCGATCACGTTCGCGGGCCTGGCAGGAATCGGCGACCTGATCGCGACGTGCTCGTCGAAGCAGAGCAGGAACAACACCGTCGGACTGCAACTCGGTGCCGGGAGGAAGATCAGGGACATCCTCGCCAGCATGAACATGGTCGCCGAGGGAGTGAAGAGCTCGCCCCCCGTTTTGGACCTCGCCCGTCGATACGGTGTGGACATGCCCATCACCGAGCAGGTCGTCGCTGTCTGCCACAGGGGGCGCTCTGCATCGGACGCACTGACGTCGTTGATGCAGCGCTCGACGAAGTCCGAGATCGCGTGAGCACGGATCGATCCAGCACGATCGGCGTGCTCGGTGGTCGGTGGCGTGCGACGGTGACGCCTGCTGGGAGCATCGAACCGTGGGACGGCTCCGCCCCGCTCGACTGGTTCATCGCCGCCGACGACCGCTGGCATGTCCCCGCCGACGAGCCGACGCTCCGTCAGCGCCGGATCGACGGTGCCCCGGTGCTGGAGACCCGGATCAAGGTGCCGAGCGGCGATGCGGTTCATCGCGTGTGGTGCGTGGCCGATGGCGGCGGTTACACCGTTGTCGAGATCGAGAACGACTCGACGATGCCGTTCGCTGTCGCGTTCAGCCGCAGCGATCTGCTGTCCAGCCGTCCGCCGGCCAACGTGCCCATCCAAGGAATCGAACTGCCGAAGGATTCGGTTGTGGTGCCCGTCGGCCACCGCACGACGGTCCGCGTCGCACTCTCCCACGAATCGCCCGGCGCAGGGCCATTGCCGGACCGTCTGTCATCGCCGATGCAGGTGGCGCGCGGGTGGACTTCGGTGATCGACGCTGCCGGGCGGATGGTGCTGCCCGACGACGCGGTACTCGAGCGGATCGCTCACCTCCGCGGTGAATTGGCGCTCAACGGCCCGGTCGAACCGGACGTCGACGTGATCGGATTCCTGCTCGACGTCGGCCAGCTCGTCCGTCTCGGTGAACGCGCCGACCCGTGGGTGCCCGACGTGGCGGCTGCCGTGTCGAAAGCAGCGCGAATTGCACCCACGTGGGATTCGGTAGCAGCGCTCGATGCGGCCGGGGTGGTCTTGGCCCGTGCCGACGAGGCACGCGGCCTCCGCGACCTGTCGCGGATGCGATCGTCCACCATCGCCACGATCCTGCCGACGTCGGCGCCTTCGGCACGCGAGCTGGCCTGGTACGAACAGCGGATGGCTCGCGGGCGGGGCGACGGAACGGCGGACCTGCTCGGCGCAGGAATTCCGATGTCGTGGCTCGGCGCGAACTTCGAGGTCTACGGGCTGCCCATCGGTCCTGCGTCCACCGTGTCCTACGCTGTCCGTTGGCACGGTGAACGACCGGCTGTGCTGTGGGAGATCGATGGCTCAGTCGTACCGATCACGGCGTCGGTGGTGGCCCCCGGTTGGTCGACTGCCGAGGCCAAGGGCGAGGCGTTGTGGCCCGCCCCCGCCGGCGCTGCAGCGGTGATCGTCGCGGGTACCGACAGCGACGTTTCCTTCAACTGAGCATCGAACGGCCTCGGTCCTCGGCAGATGTGTGACTCGCTGGTCGCGCTTGCGTCGACGACCCTCGAGGGGGTCACGCTGTTCGCCAAGAACAGTGACCGGCCCCCTCAGGAAACGCAGCTGATCGAATGGTCCCCGTCTCGGCGTGAGCGCTCGACGGGGGCGACTCACATCGACGTCGAGGGCTCGGCGGTGGCGACGATCCGGTGCCTGCTCTCGCGGCCGGCGTGGTGTTGGGGAGCAGAGCACGGTGTCAACGAAACCGGTGTGGCCATCGGCAACCACACGATCTACACCACGCTCGATCCACGGGGTTTCCCACAGGCCCTGACGGGGATGGACCTCGTCCGCCTCGGGCTGGAACGCAGCGCCACAGCGGCTGCGGCCGTCGAGGTGATGATCGGGCTGCTGGAGCGATACGGCCAGGGCGGAACTGGGCACGACCGCTCGATCGTCGGCAAGGACAGGCCGTACTGGTCGAGCTTTCTCGTCGCCGATCCGGTCGAGGCGTGGATGCTCGAGACCAGTGGGCGAGCGTGGGCTGCGCAATCGGTGGCCGACGCAGCGGCGATGTCCAACCGGACGTGCATCCCGTCGTTCGATCGCGATCACCGCCACCCGGCGCAACCGGTCGAGCGCCTGATCGACCCTCGGCTCGCCGCGTCGAACGCCGTTCTGGCTGATCGACCGGTCAGCGTCGAGTCGATCACTCGTCATCTGCGTTCCCATGATTCGTGCATCGAGGAGGGCTGGAGCGTGTGCATGCACGTCGGCAGCATCGAAGCGACGACGGCCTCGTTGATCGCCGCGCTGCCGATCGACGCGACGCCGACAGCGTGGATGCTCGCGGGCAGCCCCTGTGAGCACGAGTACGTGCAATACCGCTTCTGAACCGCAGCCCTCACACGCGGCCTCGACGGCGCGTCGCGCGGGAGCGGTAGCGGACGCTCCGGTAGCGTTGCCGCGATGACGGACTCGCGCGATGCACTGATCGGGTACATCCGCTCGAGCGTGATCGGCAACGAGGAGATGATCGACGGGCCGTTCGGTCCGCGACCCGTCGTCTACGCCGACTACACGGCGTCGGGTCGTGCGCTGAGCTTCATCGAGGACTACATCCGCGACGCCGTCCTGCCGCTGTATGCGAACACGCACACCGAGTCGTCCGGCACCGGCCGCCAAACCGGGCGCTTCCGCGAGGAAGCACGCGAGATCATCCGCAGCAGTGTCGGTGCGTCGGACGAGCACGCAGTCGTGTTCTGCGGCAGCGGAGCCACGTACGCGATCGACAAGATGATCGGCGTCCTCGGGCTGCGCATCCCGTCCACGTTGGAGGACACCTACGCACTGTCCACGGCGATTCCCGCCGACCGGCGCCCGGTCGTCTTCATCGGCCCGTACGAGCATCACTCGAACGAGGTCTCGTGGCGGGAATCGATCGCCGATGTCGTCACGATTCCCGAGTCGGCCAGCGGGCACATCGACCTGATCTGTCTCGAGCAGGAGTTGACGAAATATCGCTCTCGACCATTGCTGATCGGTTCGTTCAGCGCAGCATCGAACGTCACCGGCATCACCACCGACGTCGATGCCGTTGCGTCGTTGCTGCACAGCTTCGGGGCATTGTCGTTCTGGGACTATGCAGCAGCCGCACCGTACGTGCAGATCGAGATGGGCTCGATCGATGCCGGTCCGGAATACAAGGATGCGATCTTCCTGTCGCCACACAAGCTGGTCGGCGGGCCGGGAACGCCGGGCGTACTCGTCGCCCGACGCGAGTTGTTCACCAACCGCGTGCCCGTGGTGCCAGGGGGTGGAACTGTTTCGTACGTCAACCCTGCCGATCACCAGTTCATCGACAACGTCGAACACCGCGAGGAGGGTGGGACGCCGGCCATCGTCGACTCGATTCGGGCCGGGTTGGTTTTCCAGCTCAAAGAAGCGGTCGGCACGGCCGAGATCCAACGGCGCGAGGAGGCTTTCGCGCGGCGCGCGATCGAGGCATGGAGCCAGTCGCCGAACATCGACATCCTCGGTAGCCACGATGCCGAAAGGCTGTCCATCGTGTCGTTCGTGATCCGCAACGGCGATCGCTATCTCCATCACAACTTCGTCGTCGCCGTGCTGAACGACCTGTTCGGTATCCAGTCGCGAGGCGGCTGTTCGTGTGCCGGCCCCTACGGACATCGCCTGCTCGGCATCGACCTGGCGCGCTCGCAATTGTTCCAGCGCGAGATCGGTCGGGGCTGCGAAGGGATCAAGCCAGGTTGGGTCCGCGTCGGCTTCAACTACTTTCTCGACGAGACCACGTTCGACTACGTGGTCGACGCCGTGCAACTGATCAGCGACGGCGCGGCGAGCCTGCTGCCCTGGTACCGATTCGAGCCGGGAAGTGGACTCTGGCGCCACCGCAACGACACCTGCTCGACGCCGATGAGCCTCTCCGACATCCACTACGACGGCGATCGGATGAGCTTCCCGCTGCGAACCAGGCGGGCGAAGACCATCGACCTGCCGATGTTCATCGCCCGGGCGCGGTCGATCATCGACGAGGCGACTCGCCGGCCGCCGGGTGCGATGGCGCCGGAACCGACCACTGGCGAGTTCGAGCAACTGCGTTGGTTCTCCTATGCCGGAGAGTCCTGACCGGCCCGTGTCGGTGCCGTGAGCTTCTCGATCGTGGTGCCGAGATCGGGTTCGAGCACGACCGGATCCCCGGTCTCGATCCGACCGGGCCGCAGAACGGTGGCGTAGATCCGGCTGACCGGACCACGGTCGATGTTCATTCGCCGGAAGTCGCCACCGGTGAAGAATTGCGCGTTCGATCGACACGGCTCGGCGTAGGCCTGGACATGAGCGACGACGCTGCCGATCTGCAGCACGACACCCGGACGGACCAACGACCAATCGAGCCCGGCGACGGTGATGTTCTCACCCACCGAACCCGGCCTGATCGGATGGCCTTCGGCGCGGAACATGTCGAGCACTTCAGCGGCGTAGATGCACAGCGCCTGCCATGGACGGCCGTGGTGCACCCGCACTCGCTGCACGTCGCCGATCACTCCACGGAATCCGACATCGACAGCATCGGTGGCCAGTTTCGGGACGCCGCCCTTCGACACGTTCAGCTGAGCCACGGTTCCAGTCGATTTCGGTGGCATCTGGCCCTCGGCTCGCAGCGTGTCCGATGCGGCGCGCAACGTGCTCCACACGTCGTTCAGGGCCGTCTCGAGTTCCCGGTCCATCGCCAATCGGGCACGCAGGTCCGCGCCGAGGGCATCGGTCGTCGCGCTGATGCGACCGTCCAGCATGTGGCGCCACAGGCCGTCGAGATTGCCGATTGTGCGGACGGCATCCTGTTGGGTGAAGCGGTAGGGCCCGATCTCGATCACGCCAGAACTCGACATGACACGACACCGTAGGCTGTGGCACTGTGACAGATCTCGACAGGTCGGAGTTGGACGGAATGGTCGAGGCAGAATTGAACGAGATGGTCGAGGCGAAGGGGGACGACATGGTCGACCTTGCCGAGATGCGGCTCACCGAGTGGACGTCGTGCGGAGGTTGCGCCGCGAAGTGGGGCGCGTCGTTGCTGTCCAGCCTGGTCAGCGAATTCCCGACCTCGATCGATCCGTCGCTGTTGGTCGGTCTGGCGCCTTTCGACGACGCAGCCGTCTACCGGATCAGCGATGATCTGGCGATGGTCAGCACCACCGACTTCTTCCCGCCGTTGGTCGATCATCCGAGCGACTTCGGTGCGATCGCGGCCGCCAACGCCTGCAGCGACGTGTTCGCGATGGGCGGCCGGGTGACCATTGCAGTCAACATCGCAGCGTTCCCCGAGCACTTCCCTCGCAACGCGATCATGGCCATCTTCGATGCGGCGGCGGCGGTTGTGGTCGAGGCGGGTGGCTCGATCGCCGGCGGCCACACGATCCGCAATCCCGAGCCGATCTTCGGTCTCGCAGTGCAAGGACTGGTGCATCCGGACCGCATCTTCCGCAAGGAGGGGGCGATGGTCGGAGACGTGTTGATGATCTCCAAGCCGCTCGGGACCGCAATTGCGCTGGCGGGTGGCACGTCGGACGACAAGGCCGTGGCCATCGCCGGAATGCGACGCCTGAACCGGGAGGCGTCCGAGGTACTGCAGTCACACGCCTCTGCGGTGCATGCAGTCACAGACGTCACCGGGTACGGGTTGTTCGGTCACGCATGGGACATGGCCGAGCGCGCCGAAGCGGTCTTCGATTTCGACCACTCAGCGCTTCCGCTGTATCCGGGCGTCGCTGAGGCGCTTGCCCGTGGAGTGCGCACGGGTGGCGATCCACGCAATCGCGAGCACGTCGAGAGCCACGTCCGAATCGTCGGTGGACTCGGTGACGAGATCGCCGCGATCGGTTACGACCCGCAGACGTCCGGGGGTCTCCTCGCGGCCGTTCACCCCTCGATCGCAGCCGTGCTCGCCGGATCCGGGTTCACCCGGGTGGGCTCCGTCGTCGCCGGTCCGGCACAGATCGTGCTGCACTAGAACCGATGGCTGTCCGCACCGCTGCGAAGGGCAAGAAATTCGTCAAGGCACCGAGCAAGAAGGTCGCGCCGACCCGGACGATCGAGCGAGATCTGTGGGAAGCCGGACACGAGATCATCGTCGGTATCGACGAGGTCGGTCGGGGGTCGTGGGCGGGTCCGCTGATGGTCGGCGCAGCCATCTTGCCGCGCGCAACCCGAGTCAACGGCGTCCGTGATTCGAAGATGCTCAGCGAGGCCCAACGAGAGTCGTTGTTCGCCAAGGTCGCATCATGGTGCGATGCCTGGGCGGTCGGCGGGGCGAGCCACGAGGAGTGCGACCAGTTGGGTATGGCGGCCGCCCAGAAGCTGGCTGCACAACGCGCCATCGAGGGGCTCGGCATCGTCGCCGACGTCGCTGTCGTCGACGGCAACTGGAACTTTGTCTCACCTCACGTCAAGCACGTCGAGATGCGCATCAAAGCCGATGCGTACTGTCTGTCGGTGGCCGCGGCGTCCATTCTCGCCAAGGTGACTCGCGACCGAATCATGCGCGAGCACGCCGAGCACTACCCTCACTGGCATTTCGACACCAACAAGGGCTATCCGTGCCCCTTGCACAAGACGGCGCTGCAGGGCTACGGACCCTCGGTGATCCATCGCCGATCGTGGGTGTTCATGGACAACTACGTTCCGTGGCCCGGCCTACGCACGTTCCGTCCGGAACAGCCGACGTTGTTCTGAGCCGCGCCTGATGGTCTGGTCGTGAGCGAGGTGGTCGAGCCGTCGGATGTCGTTGTGATCGGTGCCGGGCTGGCCGGGTTGCGGGCCGCAGTCGACCTCGTCAGGGCTGGGCGCGAGGTCGTCGTACTCGAGGCCCGGGCACGTATCGGTGGCCGGGTGTGGACGCACCGGTTCGGCAATGGCCAGACGTGCGAGCACGGAGCCGAGTTCATCGACACCCACCACCGCTGCGTGATCGCGCTGGCCGGCGAGCTCGGGCTGACCCTGGCCGACGTGACGTCCGGGCACGACCCGACCCGGCGCCTGCTCGACGTCGGCGGGCGTGCGGCACCGTTCGCGTTCCACCACTCACTGGCCGGTGATCTCCTGCGTTGGGAGGCGGCGCTCGACCGACTTGCCTCGACCGTCGATCCCGACGATCCGCTGAATGGATCGTCGGCGGCAGTGCTGGACCAACTCCCCCTGAGTGCATTGGTCAACGACCTGCAGCTCGGACTGATGGGTCGGGTTGCGATCGGCCGCGAGATCCGAACCGAGTTCATGCTCGGTCCCGACGAGATCTCGCAGTTGTTCGCCGGATGGATGGCCGCGTTGCATCGGCGCTCGCCCGGCGGTCGCGAGGCGTACCGAATCGCCGGCGGCAACGATCAGCTCGCGAGTGGGCTCGCAGCGCAGTTGGGCCACCGGATCCGCGTCGGCGCGCCCGTCGATCTCGTCGACCCGGTCACCGGCCGGATCGTGCTGATCGACGGCGAGGTGATCACTGCCACACACATCGTCAACACCGCGCCACTGCCGGCGCTGGGGCGGATGTGGTTCGACATGCCGCTCGAACTGTCACGTGTCGGCTACGGGCTCGGCGGCAAGGTGAGCGTGCAGGTCGGGCGACGAATCTGGCGCGACTCGGGCCTCGACGGCTCGGTCGACACTGAGCGCGCCTGGGGGCAGATGTGGGATGGCAGCGATTCCCAGCCCGGTGACACCGGTGTTCTCACGACGCTGCTGTCCTCGCACGACGGTTCGGCATTGGCGGCGGTGCCCGACACGGTCGAGCGGACGATCGACGAGGCCGATCGGCTGTTCCCCGGTATCAAGGCAATGGCGGGCGAGAGGGTGCGAGCCGACTGGACCAACGACCCGTTCAGCCTCGGCTGCTACGCCACGTTCGGGCCGGGCCAGCTGCTCGATGCGTGGCCGTTCCTGCGTCGCCGGTACGGGCGGATGCTGCTCGCCGGCGAGCACACCGATGGGTACTGCGGCTTCATGGAGGGCGCACTACGCAGCGGTTCGCGGGTGGCGCAGGAGATCCTGGTCGACGGCTGAGGGCTCTGGATCCACGCACGCTCGTCTCCGGTCCGAGAGACCCTCGACGAAAAGTTGAGAGAGGGGTTGTGATCGAACGTGTGTTCTGTATCTTGGTCGACGAGATCTTCCCCGATCGATTGAAGGCCGAGGCCTTCCTGTTGGAGTTGTTGTGACTGCGGGTGTTTCCAAGGGGTGATGTGGTGGGCGTGACCGAGACGGTGGCAGCGCTGGAACTGCTCGACGTGCCGACGTTGTCGCGTGACGAGGTCCGCAAGGCGTTCGGGGCGGCGGCGCGAGTGCAGGGCTGGTTGGATGCGAAGCGAGCGCGCCTGACGCATCGGTTGGGTGAGATCGCCGCGGATGTGCCGTCGATGTTCGCAGAAGCGGACATTGCGGAGGCGACGAAGACATCGCGTTCAGACGTAGGGAAGGCGACACGGCGGGCCAGGACGCTCGCTGATGTCCCGGCGCTGGAAGAGGCGCTGGCCTCCGGTGACGTGTCGGCCGAGCATGTCGACGCGGTTGGTCGCGCCCTCCGGCGGTTGCAGCCCGAGCATGCTGCGCAGCTCACGGCCGACGGCGAACGGCTGGCGCAGATTGCGGCACGGTCCACGCCAGAGGAGTTCGAACAGCACGTGAAGCGTGAGGTCGCCCGTCTCGACCAGCGCGAGGGCGGCCAGCGGCTGGCGAGGCAGAAGCGGGCGATCCGGTTGCGATCGTGGACCGACAAGGACTCGGGTATGGTGATCGTCCGTTGTGAGCTCGACCCGGAGACCGGGTTGCGGGTGTTGTCCCGGATCGATGCGACAGCGGACAGGTTGTTCCACAATCCCCAGCCGGCGGACTGCCCCGAAGGTGAGGACAAGCAGGATCACCTCCGCGCTGCTGCGTTCGTGCGGCTCCTCGACCGACGTGAGAACAAGGTGGCAGCCGGATCTGGCGGATCTGGCGGATCTGGCGAGCCCCAGCCCGAGTCCGAGTCCGAGCCCGAGTCCGAGTCCGAGTCCGAGTCCGAGTCGGCGGGCCCCGCCGACGACATCGAGCACATCGAGCACATCGAGCACATCGTCGATGATCCTGCGCCGCCGGCCGGCGACCCGCATGCCGACGACGACATCGAGCTCACCACGTTCGACAACCGGTGCGAGATGGTCGTCATCATCGACCTCCACACCCTGCTCCATGGGTTGCACGAACACTCGATCATCTCCAACGGCCACAACGTCGAGCTTCCCGTCGAGTCCTACCGGCGGATGGCATGCAACGCTGCGATCATCCCCGTCGTCCTCGATGGTGACGGGGTCGCCCTCGACGAAGGCCGTGCCAAACGCCTTGCGACGATCAAGCAACGACTCGCGCTGTATGCGATGTATGACACCTGTGGGATACCCGGTTGCACCATCAGCTCACGTCACTGCCAGCCACATCACATCCGCTGGTCGAGCAATTTCGGAAACACCGATCTCGACAACCTGATCCCCGTTTGCAGCCGGCATCATCACGCCCTGCACGAAGGCGGCTGGCAACTCGTCATGCACCGCAACCGCTCGTTGACGATCACCTACCC
>JAYTRT010000550.1:0-4032 GCA_043746045.1 Actinomycetota bacterium
GCCCTTGAGTTGCGGGCTGGAGGCATGCGGTACCAAGACGTGCAACAGGCGATCCCTGGGCAGCGAGCGGTAGGTCCAGTGTCGCGCCGCAGTCAGAAACGCGATCACGATGCACGGGTTGCGCATACAGACGGCGATCTGCAACTGCAATTCGTCCCGTGGGTACTGCGCGCTGAGGAACACGCCCGGCTGCAGAACGATCAGTTCCTTGCGGTCGACCATGCTGTACACGCCTCGCCGCGAGAAGCCCCATTCGAGCAGCGCCCCGAGCGGGACCACGCCCGAGTGCGCAACGAGCCACCTGTTCAACGTCTGATCCCGGGTCAGTGTCACGGGAGCCCCCCTCTACGCATCGGATACTGCGGCCAGGGGAAGGCACTCGCCAACGTACCGGCTCGCGCACGCATTCGGGTGGGCGCGTAACGTCCGCGCCCTCGGGCGCGAATCGCGTGGTCCGAGCGCTCACACTCACACCGAGGGCGCGGAAAGTTCGGGTGGGTCAGGGGGTGTGGTGCGAGCGCAGGAAGAAATCGCGGCGGCTGGCTGCTTCGGCGCGGAGGGTGTCGATGTCGACGGACGTGCAGCGGCCCTCGGACACGACGTGACGGCCCGCCACCAGCACGTCACTGACGCTGCGGCCGTCTGTGGCCCAGATCACCTGCAGTACCGGATCGGGGCTGCGGGTCAACCACTGCGGGCCGCTCGTGTCGTGGACGACGATGTCCGCTTGCTTACCGACCTCCAACGAGCCGATGGTCGACGCCTTCCCGATCGCCTGGGCGCCTCGAACGGTCGCCAGTTCCAGACCGTGGTGCGCCGTCATGCCGAAGGCGTCCATCGTCCGGTCGCGCTCGAGGCCGATGAACAGCGCAGCCGCACGGAGGATGTCGACCGCGTCGCCGGCGTTCTCGGAGTCGCACCCGAGTGCCAGCCGGCCGCCGCGCCGGAACAGATCGCCATGGCGCCCTCCGACTGTCACCCCCTGGGCCAGCCGTAGATATGCCCATGGGCACGAGACGACGGCGGTGTCGGTGCGCAGCACGGCCTCCACTTCGTCGTCGTCGAGATGTACGCCGTGGGCGATGAGCACGTGTGGTCCGAGCACCCCGAGATGGTCGAGGTGCATCAGCGGTCGTCGCCCGGTGCGGGCAAGGTAGCTCACGGCATCGCTGGTGTGCGGTGACATGTGGAACGTCATTCCGACGCCACGCTCGCGGGCCAAGTCCGACGAGCCGGCGACGAGTTCATCGCTCATCAGGTCGTGGCCGACAAGGGTGACCCAGGCTTCGACCAGTCCACCGGCGGGGAAGCCGTCGATCAACTGGCGCTGGCGCTCGTGTACTTCAGCGGCGGGTGCTGCGTATGGCGCATCGTCGACGTCCCAGCCCCACTGCCCGAGCGTGGCGCGCATACCGGCATTGAGGAGTCCGGTGGCAACACGGTCGGGATGGGCGACCGTGCCTGCCTCGACCGTGCATGTGATGCCGTTGGTCAGCGCTTCGACCGCGGCGAGCGTGGCCGACAACTCGTCGTCGTCGCCCGTGTGCGCGTCGTGGATGGGAACAGCCCATCCGAAGATGGCCTCGTGGGAATCGATTGCGTCCGGAATGCACGAGTGCACCAGGCGGTCGCCGGTGAAGTGCTGGTGCCCGTTGACGTACCCCGGCGTGACGACCGAATCTGGCGAGCCGATGAGTGTTGCCTCGCTGTACTTCGTGCGCAAGTCGGCATAGCGTCCGATGTCCACGATCAGTTCATCGACCACCGCGACCGCGCCGTCGGTGATCACCGAGCGGTCGGCATTCATCGTGATGAGCGTTCCGCGGATCAGGCGAGATGGCGAAGTCGGCTCATCGAACATTCCGTCATGCTGCCCAGACATCGACCGATTTCCTCAGCACGGCTCGGGTCGAGAGCGTTCCTCGGCCGTTCCGGCGGATGGTGTTCGAAGGTCAGCCGTCGGTCATGTGCAGCAGGGCGATCAATGCATCGAGGTCGGCGCCGTACGAGCGGTCACCGTCGTAGGCGGCGACGTGCTCACGCACCCGGGCGTGCAGGACGGCGACATCGGCACCGGGCCGTTCACCGCGCTCGTCGATGGCGACGGTTGCGACGAACAGTTCATGAGCCAGAATCGCCTCGGTGATCCGCACGGCTTCGGCGAACCGGTCCAGCGCCGGGAACACCAGTGAGAGCACGTCCTCCTGTCCGAAGGAACTGTCCGCCTGCATCACGCTCGCCGGTGCAGCAAGCATCCGAAGTGCTGTGCCGTACCCGACCGCTGCCTTGTGGACAGTGATCAGCCCGGCGTCGAGACCAGGTTGCCTGGCCAGCTGGCGGCTGAGTCCACTGGCCCGTTCGTCGAGCAGCCGGTACAACCGCTTTTCGGCGACGTTGCCGAGGTGCACGATCGCGATCGTTGCCGCCTCCACCTGCGCTGCCAGCGCGGCTCCGTGGAAGTTGCCGCTGTTGATGAGACGGACTTCGGTGCCGTCCCTCCCGTCGAAGAACGCGGGGTTGTCGCCGTTGGCGCAAAGGTCGTCGAGCGCAGTCGCGCGCAACCGCTCGATCGCTTCTGCGGCGACCGCATGAATCTGTGGGGTCACCCGATACGACACGGGTGCCTGGCGAGCCTGTCGTGTGACCTCGGAGCCGGCGAGATGGCGACGAAGGTCGGCTGTGATCATCGCAACGTGTGGATCGGGATTCAAGGTGGACGCTTCGGCGCTGTACGGATCGGTGGGTGCCGCGAGTCCTTCGATGCTGCAGGACGCGACCAGGTTCGCTGTGGCCAGCAGCACCGCCGCGTCGCGCCCGACATGCCAGGCCAGGGCAGGCCCGACGCCGGTCCCGCTGATCAGCGACAGACCCTCTTTCAGTTGCGGTTCGTACGGCCCGATCCCGTTCTCGGAGTACCACTGTCGTGCAGTCTGGATGCTCCCATCCGCCACGAACACGTGCCCTTCGCCGATCAGCGGCCGCACGACGTGCGAGAGCGGAATGATCTCCCCGGCCATCCCGAAACCGTGGCTCGGGATGGCCGGGGCCATTCCCCGGTTGAGGCGAGCCGCGATCGCCCGACACAACTCGGCGGAAACGGCGGAGTGACCGTCGAGGAACTGCACGAGCTTGGCCAGCAGCGCACCGCGTCCGATGACGGCGGGCATCGACGGACCGGTTCCCGACGCCCGCCCGAGCAACGTGTGTCGCGGCAGCCCGAGTCGTTGCTCATCGGTCAGATCGATTGTCGACATCGCGCCGAGTCCGGTGTTCACGCCGTAGCAGATCACGCCGGTCCGGAGGTGTTCGAGGAAGGCCTCACGACTGGTCGCCACGCGGTCGATGGCGGCGGCGGTGAGCGTGACCATCGCGCCGCCGTACACGATCGACTCGTACGCATCGGCGGTCATGTCGGACGCGCCGTCGAGTTGTACCCGGGTCGTCATGGACGACACAATTCGCGACAGAATCCGCACAGCCAGATCAAGGAGCCCAGTATGACCGAGTCAGCGGCGGCGGTGACGATGACGTTCCTCAGCGGTGCAGATGTCGATGCATGCGCGTTGAGCAATGACGAGATCCTGACGGCGATCACCGGTTCACTGCGCGCCCAGGGCGATCGACTGACGGTCATCGAGCCCCGCGTCCACCTGATTCCGCAGAGTTCCGCTCACGGACATTTCAACGTCTTGCGCGGCGTGGTCCATCCGCTCGGTCTGGCCGGCGTCAAGATCGTCGGTGACTTCGTCGACAACTACACGCAGGGCCTGCCATCGGAGATGGCATTGCTGAACCTGTTCGATCCCGCGACCGGCAAGCCGATTGCGATTCTCAATGCCAGCGCGATCACCGACATGCGCACGGGTGCGGTGACCGCCATCGGCGCCAGGTATCTGGCCAGGCCGAGGTCGAAGGTGCTCGGGCACATCGGCGCTCGAGGTACTGCCTACTGGAACGTCCGTCTTCTCGATCATCTCTTCGACTTCGACGAGATCCGCATCCATTCGCGTCGGCCGGAAAGCCGCACGGCGT
>JAYTRT010000551.1:0-4030 GCA_043746045.1 Actinomycetota bacterium
GGGGTTTTTCGGCAGCCGGCCCGATCGACATCCTCGTCAACAATGCCGGCAACGCGGGTGCACACGCGTTCGCCCCGAAGCCGTTCGTCGACATGGAACCAGATGAATACGCGCGATTCCTCGACGTGAACCTGTATGGCGTCCTGCATTGTTGTCGGGCTGCGATCGGCGGTATGTACGAGCGTGGCTGGGGACGAGTCATCACGATTTCCTCGGGCGCCGGCCTGAGCGGCGACCGGATGGGAATCTCTGTGTACGGCGCCGGAAAGGGCGGAGCGCTCGCGTTCATGCGTCACCTCGCGATGGAGTCCGCGGCCAGGGGCGTCACTGCAAACTCACTTGCGCTCGGCTTGATGGCAAACACCGCCGGCTCCGACTCGACCGCTCGATTGGCGAAGTCGATCCCGGTGGGTCGCCTCGGTACGCCGGCCGATGTCGGCGCTGCATGCGTCTGGTTGGCCAGCAATGAAGCATCGTGGGTCACCGGCAAGACCATCACACTCGACGGAGGATCGCTCACCACATGAATCACGACCGGATCAGCACGTTGTTCAGCCTGGACGGCAGGGTCGCGATTGTCACCGGGGGGACGCGCGGCATCGGACTGGCCATCGCCGAAGGTTTCGTCGACGCCGGCGCGCGTGTGGTGGTCGCCAGTCGCAAGACCGAGGCCGTCGACGAGGCGGTTGCTCGACTGCGCTCGCGCGGCGGCGAGGCAATCGGCGTGACCGCACACATGGGTGACCTCGACGACGTGCAGCGCATCGTCAGCGAGACTCTCGCCGCATTCGGACAGATCGACATCGTCGTCAACAATGCAGCGACTGCCGTGACACAACCACTCGGGGAACTGACCGCAGAGGCGTGGGCGAAGGTCCACGACGTGAACCTGCGCGGACCCGTCTTCTTGGTCGAAGCAGCCCTCCCCTACCTGACAGCCAGCCCGGCCGCCGCCATCCTCAACGTCATCTCGGCCGGGGCGTTCCTGCCATCGACGGCAACGGCAATGTATTCGGGCACCAAGATCGCACTCCTCGGTTACACCCGCACCATGGCCGCCGACTTCGCCAAGCGTGGGATTCGCGTCAACGCACTTGCACCGGGCACCGTCCGTACCGACATGGTGATGAACAACAGTCCGGAGGCACAGGAGCGGATGGCGAACGCGAGCTTCATGAAACGGATGGCCGACCCCGAGGAGATGCTCGGGCCGGCACTTTTCCTGTGTTCGGACGCCGGTAGCTTCGTCACCGGTCAGGTCGTGATCGCCGACGGCGGTCTCGTTTCAGCACGGTGACACCGGTTTCGGGAGGATGTCGAATGGGAACCAGGGCAGTATGAGCAAGATCGTCGTAGGGATCGACAACACCGAGCCGTCTGCCGCTGCACTGGATTGGGCGATCGCAGAGGCCAAGCTACGCGACAGCGTGCTCGATGTCGTCGTCAGTTGGGACTATCCGGTGATGGCCTCCACCGAACCGATGATGGCTCCGCTGCCCGACCGCGGGGTACTGGTCGAGAACGCAGCCAGGCTGGCCCAGAAGGTGGCCGATCATGCCGGGCTGACGCAGGCCGGGATCCGATTCACGATCCACACGCCCGAAGGTCGCCCCGGCGAGGAATTGGTCGCACTGGCCGCCGACGCCGATCTGCTCGTCGTTGGTTCCCACGGTTCTGGGGCGTTCAAGGAACTGATCCTCGGTTCGGTGTCCAGCTACTGCGCGCACCACAGCACATGTCCGGTTGTTCTGGTGCGTACGCCGGAGTCGTGACACAGCGGCTCCGCGGCGAGCGGTAGCGTGGCAGCCATGGACGCAGATGTCTCCGTCGACGTCGTCGACTACCTCTCCCCCGACGCACCGGCCGCGTTCACCCGTTCCCTCCACGAAACAGGTTTTGCAGTCCTCGTCAATCATCCACTGCCGCAGGATCTCGTACAACGGATCTACGACGAATGGCTGACATTCTTCGAGTCGAACGCGAAGTATGCCTACCGATATTCACAGGACCACCAGGATGGTTACTTCGGACCAGATGTCTCCGAGACCGCCAAGGGCAACTCGATCCGCGATCTCAAGGAGTTCTTCCACTACTACCCGTGGGGGAGGTACCCGGTCGAGGTCAGCGCCGAGGCCACGGCCTACGCGGCGCAAGCTGCGGCCATCGCCAACACCTTGCTCGGTTGGGTCGACGACAACACCCCGGCGGACATCAGGGCTCGATTCTCTCGACCGCTCGAGCGGATGATGGAGAACAGCACACGCACGCTGCTGCGGATCCTGCGGTATCCGCCACTGCGCGGTGACGAACCGGCGGGTGCCGTGCGCGCCGCAGCCCACGAGGACATCAATCTGCTCACCGTGCTTCCCGCATCGAACGAGCCCGGTCTGCAGGTGCGCGACACCGCCGGCAACTGGCACGACGTACCGTGTGACTTCGGCAGCCTCGTGATCAACAGCGGCGACATGCTGGCACTCGCGAGCGGCGGCTACTACCCGTCGACGACCCACCGGGTGATGAATCCGACCGGTGACGGGGCGAAGCGATCCAGGTTGTCGATGCCGCTGTTCCTCCATCCCGCCGACGATGTGCTGCTGGCCGGAGACCGAACGGCGTTTTCGTTCCTGTCCGAGCGTCTCGCTGAACTGCGGAGCCAAGACCTGAAGCCGAAGACACCGATCAGTTCGAACTAGCGGGAGAATACGGCGGATGGGAACTGCTCTCGACGGCGCGTTCGTGAAACGTGCGCGCGCCGACCTCGTCGGCCGCAGCGACCTTGCCGGACGTGGCCTGGCTCGGCGCCTGTCGGATCAGATGGACGGCTGGTTCGACGCCCTCGGTTCCGGTCTTCCCGAAGGATGGGCAATCGTCGCGACCGGGGGATACGCCGCCGGATTGCTCTCCCCCGGCAGCGACATCGACGTCGTCCTGCTCCACCCGCCCAAGGCCAACGCGCACGACGTTCGCTCGATTGCCGAGCCGCTCTGGTACCCGATGTGGGACGCCGGTGTGAAGCTCAGCCCCGCGGCACATTCGGTCAAGTCCCTGCTCGGCTTGGCGGTGTCGGATCTCGTCACCGCGACAGCCATCCTGCGCATCAGGCGGCTGGCGGGAAGTGACGTCGGCGTCGCTGAGCTCCGCGCTCAGGCGCTGGACCAGTGGCGCAAGAAGTCGACCCATTGGCTCACCGAGCTGCGTACTGTCAGCGAAGAGCGGTGGTCCAAGTTCGGTGAAGTCGCATCGCTGCTCGAGCCGGACCTGAAAGATGGTCAGGGAGGTCTGCGCGACTACGACACCATCCGCTGGGCCCTGGCAGTCGACCGACCCGAGATCTCGGCGTCGCTGGAAGCACCGTTCGAAGATCTTGCCGCACCCGCCGAGGCGCTGCTGGCCACTCGCTGCGAACTCCATCGTCTGACCGGAAAGTCCACCAACGTCCTGCTACTCCAGGACCAGGATGCCGTGGCCGAAGCAATGGGTTTCGCCGACGCCGACGTGTTGATGGCTCGGGTCTCGTCGGCGGCGCGCGCGATCGACTGGGCCAGCGAACGCTTCTGGTGGCGCGTCGAGCGCTCGACACGCAAAGGCAGGAACGCAACGTCGACGGGCCGAGTTTCGGCCACCCTCGCCCAGGGCGTCACGGTCATCGACGACGAGGTCGAGGTCGACGTCGAGCTCGCCGGCGTCGACCAATCCTTGGTGCTGCGGGTCGCCGCCGCAGCGGCGCATGCCGGCTACCCCATCAGCCGCCGCGCCCTGATCCAACTCTCGGCGACCGCCATCGAAGACGGCGAGGGATGGAACGAGCGGACCCGCAATGCAATGGTCAGTCTGCTCGGCGCCGGACCCCATCTGGTCGCGGCAGTCGAGGCGCTCGAGCGTTACGACTTGTTCAGCAACATGTTGCCGGAGTGGCGCCACGTCCGCAGCCTCCCCCAACGAAACGCGTTCCACACGTACACCGTCGATCGTCATCTCCTCCAGACAGTTGCCAACGCCGGTGAATTCGTTCGGATGGTCGATCGACCGG
>JAYTRT010000552.1:0-12248 GCA_043746045.1 Actinomycetota bacterium
CTCGCAGCGGATCGCGCGATCGATCGGCGACAGCGCAACCGTGCCGAAGCCGTGCGGCAGACGGAGCACCCGCGCGTACGTCGTTCCATCCCACGACTCGATGCCGGGGATCGCCCGGACGCCGAGAAAACTGAGGATCGAGGCAGCGTCGAACGGCTCGCGGTACGCGAGTTGCACGGTCACTGTTCCCGGACCGACGGGCTCGCGTCCGCGTCGCGAGCGGAGCTCGGACGGGGCAACAGCGAACACTTCGCGCACGGTGTCGTTGAACTGTCGCACGCTGGAGAACCCGGCCGCGAATGCGACGTCCGTGAACGACATCGTGGTCGTTTCGATCAACAGGCGAGCGGTCTGGGCGCGTTGCACGCGAGCGAGAGCGAGTGGGCCGGCACCCATCTCGGCGTTGAGCAGCCTGTTCAGCTGCCGGTCGCTGTAGGCAAGTCGTTCGGACAGGCCGTGGACGCCTTCACGATCCACGACTCCGTCAGCGATCAGGCGCATCGCTCGGCCGACGACATCGGCACGCACGTTCCATTCGGGAGAGCCCGGAGTGGCGTTCGGACGACAGCGCTTGCAAGCGCGGAACCCGTTGCGCTGAGCGGCGGCTGCCGAAGCGTAGAAGGAGACGTTCTCGCGTTTCGGCGTGATGGCCGGACACGACGGGCGGCAGTAGATGCCCGTGCTGCGAACTGCGGTCACGAACCATCCGTCGAACCGACTGTCCCGACTGGACACCGCTCGGTAACACTGCTCCGGGTCTTCGATCACGCACTCAGTCTGGCGGATTTCGGCAGGAAGACGAGCGGGAATCGGACATCACCGTCAGACGGCCATTGGATCCAATCTGGTCACGTCGACCTGGACGGTCATCGACTGTGTTGCCGACGGCCCGAGGACGACACCACGCAGCGGCGAGACGTCGCCGTAGTCGCGGCCCCATGCCACGGTCACGTGGCGGTGCGGCGGGATCTGATTGTTCGTCGGATCGGCATCGATCCAACCAACGTCCGGGACGTACACCGAGCACCACGCATGCGACGCATCGCTGCCGATCAACTTCGTTTCGCCCGGCGGCGGCTCGGTCTCGATGTAGCCGCTGACGTAGCGCGCTGCGAGCCCGATCGAGCGGAGGGCCCCCGTCATCAGATGGGCGAAGTCCTGGCACACACCACGTCGATGCAGCAAGACATCCCCGAGCGGCGTGGAAACATCGCTGAACGACGGATCGAACTGATACGTGTCGTAGATGGCGTAGTTCAGGGCCTGGAACGCCTCCATGAACGGCCGGCCGGTGGTGAACGCATCCTTGGCCAACTGATGCAACTCGAACAGGTACGGGATGAACGGCGACGGCAGCACGAACTGCTGAGCGTCGACATCGATCTTGCCGAATCCACTCGGCAGCCGGGCCATGATTGTCTCCCACGGCTCGTCGACGACCTGAAGTTCGGGAACCACGACGTCCACCTGCGAGGTCGCAATGACCTCCAACGTCTCGTGTGGGGACGTGATCGTGAACGAATCGACCGGATTGCCGAACGCGTCGAGCCATGAGGAACGATCCTCTGGCTCGGGATCGACCAGCATCGACGAGGAGTTCACGGTCTGATGCGGCGTTGCCCGCGGCGTCAGATGGCCGAGGCTCTGTCCACTGCTCATCTTCTCGCCGTACAGGTAGAACGTGCGATGACGAACGAGGTAGCGCATCACGATCCGCCAACGATCTGGCGAATGCGGCTCGGGTCATTGAAATACACGACGTTGAGTTGATCAGCGAAAGCAAGCAAAGGGGCGCGCGCTGCCAGAACGAATCTGTCGATCACCTCGCGCCGGCCGTTCGGACCGAGGTGGTCGGCATCAGCGGGCAGCCAGCTGATGTCGATCAGTGCCGCACTGCAGCGCTCGATGTCGGCCGTGAGCTGCTGGCTCCCGTCACGCGAGGGTAGGAGCGCGAGTTGGCTGCGCAGCTGATCGAGCTGGAACGCGAGCGCTCGCGGATTCGCATCATCCAGCAACAACAGGTCGACGAGCGCATCGAGCACGGCGTCACTGCGATAGCGCCGACGGTATGCGACGAGGCTCTCGTTGGCGGCCAGCACGTAGTCGAACAGGCTGTTGCGCAAGTTCGGATCAGCCGGTGAGACCACCGTCTCGAACACCGACAGCAGACCCATGCACCGTTCGATGCGGCGGCCGATCTCGAGGAATCGCCAAGCCGGCCCGCGCACCGTGCTCTCGTTGAACAGTCCGGCCAACGAACTGAGGAGCACCAGAACGGTATCGAGGTGGCGGCGTACGCCCGGATCGTAGGCGTTGCCGACTTCAGCGCTGAGCTCGCTTCGTTCATTCTCGAGCTCGCCGAGCACCCGCCATGTCGTCGCGCTGACGAATTGGCGCGCCGAGCTGGCCGCCCTCGACAACGAGCTCAGCGTGCCCGGCAGGCCGGATGGACCGACGAGCGCGGCCGCGACGGCGATGCGGAACTCCTCCTCCGGCGTGATCGTCGACCCGGTGTCGACCAGCGCACCGGATGCGGATCGCAACGGGGCCTCTGCCCCGGCGAGAGCGAGGAGAGCCGCGACCACCGGGCGCCTCCACGCACCGTCGAGCACCGTCAGCAGCGGTGGATCGCCTTGCATGATCGCCAACGCCGAGGCGGTTGCTCGGGCCACCGACTCGGCTCGTTCGGCAGAGCGGCCGACCCAGTACATCGCTTCGGCAGCACGAGTCGGCAGCGACTCACGGAGGTCGACCTGCGGCATCGAGCGGACGATGCGCGTCGAGATCGGGAGCGGCCGGTCGGGACGGTCATCGAGAACCCAGACGTCCTTGACGACGCCGGTCATCTGATTGACGATCGGCACGCTCGGTTCCATCACTCGCGCCAGGCCACCTGGCATCACGGTGACCCCGTGCTTGCCCACCACTGCCAGCACGCGCAGCACAACCGTGCCCGGCTGCAGACCCCCGGGACCCAAGATCGGGGCAGTCGCGAACTCGACCTTCTCCTGGGCGACGACGCGATGCGGCTGGCTCTCGATCAGTGTCCGCCAGGCCTGTTCTTGCACGTCGTCCAACTGCGACCCGAACACGGTGCTGACGGGATTGATCCCGGCGACGTCGTGCAGAACGAACCGCCTCAGATCGGCAATGACCTCGGACCGGTCGGCCGGCGTGCCGCACCACAGCGTCCGCAGCGACGGCAACAGCAGTTGCTCGCCGTACTCGTTCGCTACACGGTCGACGAACGGCAGCAGTGCCATCGTCGAGGCGACTCCCGATCCGAGCGCATTGGCCAACCCGACGCCACCGTCGCGTGCGCAACGGGCCAGCCCCGGCACGCCCATGGTCCCACGTCCTGATTCCAGGGGATCAGCAGCGGATCCTTCGATTCGACGCAGCATCACATCGACCGGCTCCAACCCGCTCAGCGCACGAAGCCAGACCCGGTCACCGCGCACGACGAGATCACTCGGTTCAGCGAGGTGATAGCCGAGATGAGCGGCGAGATAGCTGTGCTCGAAATACGAGCCGTGACCGAGGCCCGGCGACAGCACGATCGTGCGCGGACTGGTCCGGTCCCGAGGAGCAACGGAGTCCAGTGCGGAACGCATGTCGGCGAAGAACGGAGCAAGCGACAGCGGGGTCATGTCTCGGACGACATCGGGCAGCAGCTGTGCGCTCGCGTTGCGATTGACCAGTGCGTACCCCGCGCCGGAGGGCGCGTCGGTGATGTCCCGCAGCAATCGCCATTCGCCGTTGGCGAGGCGCAACAGATCGGCGGCGTACACCGTCAGCCACCGGTCGTTGGACGGGTGTGCACCATGCGCGGCGAGCAGGTAGCCGGGCGATCCGAACACCGCTGACGGGGCGACGACGTGATCGATCAGCAACTGCTGATTGCCGTTGAAATCGCCGACCATCGCGTTCAGGATCCTGACCCGCTGGGCAATTCCCCGTTCGAGTTCGGCCCATTCCGTGCCGCCCAGAACGACAGGCACCGGGTCGAGCCGCCACGGTCTGCTGACATCGGTTCCACCGTCGTTGAACAGGTAGCTGGCACCTTCGGCCTCGACCAGCCGATCCGACTGACGCTGCCGGTCGAGGAGATCTGCGGGCGTCAGCCTCGAGATCGTGCGCGAGAGCGAACGCCACTGCGGGCGGGGCCGCCCAGCGGCGTCGATCGCTTCGTCGTAGCCACCGGTCGGCACCGCATAGTCGAAACGGTCGGGCTGATCGAGGTTGGCGGTGTCGCTCGAGCTATTGCTGATATGCGCCGACATATGTAGAGATGATGGCATTGTGGAGCTTGCCGATCGCTCGTTGTAGCAAATCGGTCTCGGAATCGAGCTCGGCCCCATCGAGCGCGTCACCGCTGGCCTGGGCGGCGGTTGCGAACACCTCGGCCAGCACATCGGACATCCTGTCGCCACGGGGAAGACGCGAGAGACAGTCCCGAACGGCTTGCAGACACGACATGACGCTGCGCGGAAATGCGCGATCGTGCAGCAGGAAGTCGATGACCGCAGTCCCGTCGATCGGCGAGCGCGTCGCGCGCTGGTACATCTGCATCGCAGAGAGCGAGCGCAGCACACCCATCCACTGCACCTCGGCGAACGTGTCGTCGTCGCTACCGATCAGTGCGGCCGCGCGCACCCCGAGAACACGGGTCGTCATGTCAGCGCGTTCCATCGACTGGCCCATCCGGAGGAACTCGTAGGCGTGATCGCGACTCATCGTCGCGCTGAGCACCCCGTCGAGTCGCTGCGAGTCGGCGATCACGCGATCGGCAAAACGAGCCCGACTGCGCCTGCTCACGCCGTCGGCGC
This sequence comes from Actinomycetota bacterium, assembly GCA_043746045.1. Lineage (GTDB taxonomy): Bacteria > Actinomycetota > Acidimicrobiia > Acidimicrobiales > Ilumatobacteraceae > WLMZ01. The sequence continues at coordinate 4,830 of JAYTRT010000552.1, forward strand.
GATGTGCGGCGACGTAGAGATAGAGATCGTTGACGACCTTCCAGGCCTCGCTCGGCACGACCTCGCGCGATGATCGCAGGTTCTCGCGAGCCAGCATCACGGTGTTGACGACGCAGTTCGGATTGTTCTCGTCGGCGATCAGGAAGTGCACGATCGACGATTCATCGGCATGGTCGTGATGAGCATTGTGCTGATCGTTGCTGCCCGTGACAGCGAGCAGGGGCTCCCACGAGCTGATGACCGACGTCGGGAGGTCGACGATGACGTCGGTGTAGGCGCGAACGATGCGCACCGTGTCCTCGGCGCGCTCCATGTAACGCGCCGCCCAATACAGCTGTTCCGCAACCCGCGAGAGCAGCGCCACGTTCAGCGCCGATCGGCTGGGGAGTCCGTGCCGTCTGTCTGGTCGGGATCGATCAGATCATTCCCGATCAGGTCACTCTCGATCACCCATGTGTCCTTGCTGCCCCCGCCCTGCGACGAGTTGACGATCAATGATCCCTCGCGCAGCGCCACACGGGTCAACCCACCTGCCGTCACGTAGCTCTTCTCACCCGTCAGGATGAACGGACGGAGGTCGAGATGTCGGGGCTGGATCGAACCGTCGCACAGTGTCGGTGCTGTCGACAACGACAGGATCGGTTGAGCGACCCAGTTACGCGGATCGGAGAGGATTGCCTGGCTCCGCTCGTCGATCTCGGCCGCGGTGGCACGGTTGCCGATCAGCAGACCGGCGCCGCCGCTCTCGTTGGCCGGCTTGACGACCAGGTCGGCCATGTGCTCGATCACGTAGTCGCATTCCTCCGGATACATGCACCGATAGGTCGGGACATTGGCAAGGATCGGCTCCTCGTCCAAGTAGTAGCGGATCAGATCAGGGACCCACGCGTAGACGACCTTGTCATCGGCCACGCCCGCGCCGGGGGCGTTCGCGATCGCGACATTGCCGGACCGCCAGGCTCGCATCAGTCCCGCAACACCGAGCGTCGATTCCGAGTTGAAGCATTCGGGGTCGATGAACATGTCGTCGATCCGTCGATAGATCACGTCGACCCGCTGGGGACCGTCGATGGTGCGCATGTACACCACTTCGTCATCGTCGACGAACAGGTCGCGTCCCTCGACGAGCGGGACGCCCATCCGCTGGGCGAGAAAGCCGTGCTCGAAGTACGCCGAGTTGTAGATGCCCGGCGTCAGCACGACCACCGTCGCGTTGCCGTTGCTGGCCGGGGCGAGCGATGTCAGCAATTCGAGGAGCTCATCGGTGTAGCCGTCGACCGGTTGGACACTGTGCTTCTCGAACACATCGGCAAAGGCGCGCTTGGCGATCAACCGATTCTCGATCATGTAGCTGACCCCGCTGGGCACCCGGAGGTTGTCCTCGAGCACGTACACGGTGCCGTCACCGTTGCGCACGATGTCGCTGCCACTGATGTGCGCCCAGACGCCGAACTTCGGATGCACGCCGACGCACTCCGGGCGAAAGTTGACAGACCCCTCCAGCAACTCGGCGGGGAAGACCCCGTCGGCGATGACGCGCTGGTCGTTGTAGATGTCGTCGATGAAATGGTTCAGCGCGCGCAGACGCTGGATCAGGCCTGTCTCGATGTGCTTCCATTCCACCGAATCGATCACTCGGGGGATGACGTCGAACGGCCATGCCCGGTCGATGCCTCGCCCGTCGGAATACACGGTGAACGTGATCCCCATCGTGAGGATGTCGAGGTCGGCATGGTCCTGCCGGGCCTGCAGCTCATCGACGCCGAGTCGCCGCAGCGTCTCGACCAACACCCGGGCGTGTGGGCGTGCCGAGCCGTCCGCCAGCAGCAGTTCGTCGTAAGCACCGGCATGCACGCGCAAATCCGTAACAGTCACTTCGCCAAGTGTCGCACGTCTGCAATGCAGGTGTGTTGCCAGTCTGTTAACTCAGACCGGTGGCGCGGATGATCAGCCGGGCAACGGTTCCTTGGGCAGGCCGAGCACTCGTTCGCCGACGATGTTGCGCTGGATCTGGCTCGTGCCGCCCCAGATCGTCTCGCTGCGACTGAAGAAGAACGCGCTCATCATCGGGCTGACGGGATAGCCGGCACGCCGATTGTCCCGTCCGGTTCCCGGCCACGCAGCGGTGACGGGGCCCGTGTCCACCAGCATCGAATGGGCACCGGCGATGTCGAGTGCAAGTTCCATCGCTGCCTGGTGCATCTCCGACCAGAACATCTTGTTCGTCGCGCCGAGGGCAGCCACACCGGCATCACGCGAGTTGTTCAGCGTCGCGCTCAGCGAACGGAGACCATTGATCTTCAGGATCTGGATCTTGGTGTAGTACCGGGCCAGACGCTGGCGGATGCCCGGCTCGGCGATCGTGCCGTTCTCGGTGGCTGCCGCGACCATCAGTCGGTACTCCTCCTCGAAACGCCGGTAGCCGGTCGTGGCGCTCATCCCGCGCTCGAACGCGAGCGTCGAGTTGGCAACCTTCCAGCCGTTGTTCACCCCGCCGACGACGTTGTCCTTCGGGCATCGGGCGTTGTCGAAGAACACCTCGCAGAACTCGGCAGTGCCATCCGGCTGGGTGATGCCGCGTACCTCGACGCCGGGCTGGTTCATCGGTACCAGGAGGTACGAGATGCCCTTGTGCTTCGGCGCGTCCGGATCAGTACGCGTCAGCAGGAAGCAGTAGTTCGCATGATGGCCCTGGGTGGTGCACACCTTCTGGCCGTTGATGATCCACTCGTCACCGTCGAGCAGCGCGGTGGTCTTCAGACTGGCCAGATCCGAGCCCGAGTTGGGCTCGCTGAACCCTTGACACCAGCTCATCGTTCCGTTCAGGATCTGCGGCAGGAACGACTTCTTCTGCTCCTCGGTCCCCCACTGCAGGATCGTCGGACCCACCAGCGTGTCGCCGAAGAAATCGGCACGCAGAGGGGCTTTGGCACGTGCGAACTCCTCGGTCAGCACGACGCCCTGCATCGTGGTCAGGCCCTTGCCGCCGTACTCGACAGGCCACGTCGCACAGATCCAACCGCCCTCGAACAGCGTTTTCGGCCACGCACCATTGAATGCCTTTCGATCCTCGTTGCTCATCTCGAAGCCGGGTTCGAACCATCCGGCCGGAAGGTTGTGCTCGAGCCAGCTCCGAATCTCCTTGCGGAACGTTTCATCGACGTCTGAATAGCCAAGATCCATCCCGCCAGTCTGGCACCGTCCCCGACGGTTTTACACGCCGTTCACACTGGTCGAACATCGGTGAAACTGCCGGTCTCTATGGTCATCCTCAGTGTTCAGCCCCGCTCCTGTGACCCCCGGTCCATGTGTCATCGACCCCCTCGGACACCTGGGCACACAGGAGCGGGCTGTTCTCTTCGCATTGGCAGAGGATGCCGGCAAGGTCGTCAGTCGGCGTGAGCTGGCGCGCCGGATCGGAATCGAGAACCTGAGCGAACGACGCTGCGATTCGCTGCTGGTCGGCGTGCGACGCGTGCTCGGCCCGGATGCCATTCGCACGGTGCGCAGCCGCGGGTGGATTTTGAAACCGTCTGCTCAGGCGTTCCTCAAGGACCTTGCCACTGGCACTTGACACTTCACGCTCCGTGAGTTCTCCCCACGGACTGTGATATTGATGTAGAGTACCCGGTGTTGCGGCGCGGCGGGCGCCGTGACACCCGAACCCGGGACCACATCAGAAGGAATGGCGATGGACATCACAGACCTCCAGCACGGCGCATTGCTCCGAGGGGACACTGTCAACACGACCGCGAATCGCGAGCGACGTCGCCAACGACGACTGCTCCGCATCGTGCTGTTCCTCGCCCTTCCCCTCGGGTGGTTCTGGTACCGACAGCTCAGCGGCGACCCGGTCAGCCCCGGTCTACCGCCGATCATCCGCCAGAGCCCCGAGCTCACCCTGCTCGTTGTCCTTCTTGGCCTGATGTGCGGAATGGCCCTGCTGCCGTACATCGGCGCCGGCAAGTCGCCCCACACGTTGCTCCGCCCGTCGGACTCGAACATCCGCCTCGCCGATGTCGTCGGCGCCGATGGCACCCGCCGCGAAGCCATCGACACGCTCAACCTGTTCCTCAACCACGAGACGTTCGCCAACGAGCTCGGCGGTTCGCCACGGCGGGGAGTCCTGTTCGAGGGCCCCCCGGGAACAGGCAAGACATACCTCGCCAAAGCAATGGCCGCCGAGGCCGGTGTGCCGTTCCTGTTCGTCTCGGCGAGCGAGTTCCAGTCGATGTTCTTCGGCCAGACCAACCGCAAACTGCGCACCTACTTCAAAGCAATGCGCAAGGCCGCTCGCGCGGAGGGTGGGGCGATCGGCTTCATCGAGGAGTTCGATGCCATCGGCGGCAGCCGGAGCGGCATGGGTGGCAATTCGAGTCGAGAGGGGAGCGTCGGCATCGTCAACGAGTTGCTGGTCCAGATGCAGAGCTTCGATCTGCCGACCGGCTGGCAGAAGAAGAAGGCGACCATGGTCGACCGGATCAACAGCCTACTTCCAGCCACGCTCGCCCTGTCCCGAGCCCAGCCCAAAGCCGCGAACGTGCTGCTGATCGCGGCCACCAACCGCGCTTCCGACCTGGACCCGGCCCTGCTCCGTCCCGGTCGATTCGACCGCATCATCCACTTCGATCTGCCGCCGCACGCAGACCGCGTCGAGATCGCCGAGTACTACCTGTCGCGCAAGAAGCACGACGACGAGGTCACAGCAGGTTTCATCGCCGATCTTTCCGCCGGCTACACACCGGTGCGGATCGAGCGCCTGCTCGACGAGGCGCTGATCATCTCCTTGCGTCACGGACGGCGGATGATGAGCCACGACGATGTCGTCGAGGCCCAGCTCGTCACCGAGATCGGCTTGTCGCACGAAGTCGGGTATCACCCCGAAGAGCGCAACCGGGTGGCCATCCACGAGGCTGGTCATGCCTTGACCGCTGCGTTGTTCGGCCGTGAGATTCGTATCGCGTCAATCCTGCGACGGGGCAGCTCGCTCGGACTGGTCTCCCATGGCGATGCCGAGGAGCGTCACCTGCGCACACCGACCGAAGGTCGTGACCTGAACGCTGTGGCACTCGCCGGCCGCGCCGCCGAGATCCAGGAGTTCGGCGAGGCCAGTAGCGGCATCGCCTCCGACCTCGCCGCAGCCACCACCATCGCGTCGCAGCTCGTCGGGCAACTCGGTGGGGGCGACAGCCTGATCAGCCTCGAAGCTGCCGCGATGCCGGGCAACCTCGTTGCCAAGGTGCTCTCCGACGAGGCATCACGGCGCAAGGTGGAATCGATTCTCGACGGCGCCGCGGACCATGCCGCGTGCCTGGTGATGGAGCATCGCGATGCGCTCCTGCGTCTGGCCAGCGCACTCCTCGAACGCGACGAGTTGAACGGCGCCGAGGTGCATCGCATCGTCGCCGACAGCCGCCGCTCCACCACGGCCTGACGGTCAGCGAGCGGGTCCGACCCGTTTCGGAACGACCACCACGGTTCCGTCCGGCTCGTGATGCACGGTGACGCTCACGCCGTAGAACTCGGCGAGGGTCTCGGCGCGTAACACCTCCCGTGCAGTACCGGCGACCACCAGATGACCCTCGAACAACAGCGCCAAACGGTCTGCATACAGCCCGGCCAACGTCAGATCGTGCATCGCAGAAATCACCGTCAGACCGTGTTCGTGTCGGAGCCGGTCGACCAATTCGAGCGCCTGCTGCTGATGTCCGATGTCCAGCGCACTCGTTGGTTCGTCGAGCAGCAGGATCGGCGCCTCCTGGGCCAGGGCGCGGGCGATCACCAATCGTTGCTGCTCGCCACCGCTGAGCGAACCGAGTTGACGATGGGCGAACCCACTCATGTCCAGTCGCTCGAGGACATTGGCGACCATCGCCCGGTCGTGTGCCGTCTCTGTTCCGAAGTAGCCGATGTACGGGTTGCGGCCGAGGAGCACGTAGTCGAACGCCGACATCTCCGGTGGGAGGAACGGCGACTGCGGAACGTAGGCCACCAGCTCGGCCCGACGTCGCGGACCGCGCAGCGCGAGCGGCGCTCCGTCGACGCTGATCTCGCCGGTGTGCGCGGCGAGACCGCAGACGGCGCGCAGGATCGATGACTTACCGGCGCCATTGGGTCCGATCAGGCACAACCACTCGCCTGGTCCGACGGTGTCGGTGAAGTGATGGACCACCTCCGCCTTGCCGTAGCGAACGCTCAGATCCTGCAGCGCGAGTGAGCTCATCGGACGGGATCCATGGGGAAGGGGTTCATCGAGTGAGGCGACGTCGCATCAGGACGACGATGAAGAACGGAGCCCCGAAGAACGCCGTGACGACACCGATCGGTGTCTCCGAACCGTGACTGAGCATTCGTCCGGGGATGTCGGCGAGTATCAGGAACGCGGCGCCGAGCACGATCGTCAGTGGAAGCAGTCGTCGGTAGCTCGCCCCCGCCATCATCCGGATCGCGTGCGGAACGACGATGCCGACGAAGCCGATCAGGCCACTGACGGCAACCGCCGCAGCAGTACCGAGCGTGGCGGCCAACACGACGATCAAACGGACGCGGCCGACCTGCATCCCGAGCGAAGCAGCTTCGTCGTCACCGACGCGCATTACGTCCAACTGGCGCCGATGCAGGAGCAACACGACGCAACTGACGACGATGTAGGGCGCAACGAGCCGCACGTCTCGCCAGGTCGCCGTGCTCAGCCGGCCGAGGATCCAGCTGTACACCTCGCGGATGACGTTGCTGTTCCGGTACAGCACGAACGTCTGGATCGCGGTGGCCAGCGAGGTGATCGCGACTCCGGCCAACACCAGCGTCAGTGTCGAGTTCGAAGAGCCGAACGCCGATCCGATGAGGTACGTGATCATCACCGCCACCGTGCCACCGAGAAACGCTGCCAACGGCAACGGATCGATCAGCCAGCCGCTCGTGCTGGTCCGCCCGAGGACGAACACGATCGTCGCGCCGAGGCCGGAACCGGCGGCCACGCCGAGTAGATACGGATCGGCGAGTGGATTCCGGAACGCACCCTGATAGCTCGCTCCGGCCACCGACAACATTGCGCCGACCATCGCGGCCAGTATCACTCTCGGCATCCGCACCGCCCAGATCAGGCTCCAGTTGGCACTGGAGATCGCACCCGCCGGCCCGATCGACGCACCGAGCACGAGGGCTCCGATCAGGATCAGAACCGACAGTGGAAGCCACCATCGGCCGTGCGACGAGGCGTTCCGGATGACATCCGGCTCATGGGTCGCGAGTGTCCCGGCCGGCATCGGGTCAGCCGCCCGCCGTCGATCGCATCGCCTTGACCGCATCGACGATGGCCTGCATGTAATCGACGACCCGTGGCCCCCATCGCGACGCAATGTCGTCGTCCATCGCGATCACTCCGTTGTTCTTGACGGCCGCAATCGTGCTCCAGCCATC
>JAYTRT010000553.1:0-4024 GCA_043746045.1 Actinomycetota bacterium
GCCGTGATCGCCATCGCCAGCAGGATCGGCGGGAAGGCCATCGTGATGTCGACGGTGCGCATCAGGACGGCGTCGACCCAGCCACCGAAAAATCCGGCAGCGGCCCCGACGACCGTGCCGATGATCACCGCCGAGACGATCACGATCGCGGCAACGGGTAGTGAGGTTCGTGCGCCCCAGAGGGTGCGGGTGAACACGTCGCGTCCGAGTGCATCGGTGCCCATCCAGTGCGCGGCTCGTGGTCCGAGATTGCGCAACGCGACGGGCTCGAGCGGGTCGAACGGCGTCCAGATCGGCAGGGTCAGTGCAACGAGCACCCACAGCACGAGTACGACCATGCCGACCAGGGCCGGGCCGTGCAGCCATCGCGGCCATCGGTTGCGCGTGACGACGGGTGGAACGGTCGCGGTCGGAAGCGAGACGGCAGTCACGACAACCTGATTCGAGGGTCGGCAATCGCGTACAGCACGTCGGTGAGCAGGTTGGTGACGAGGAACGCGACACCGCCGAGGATGGTCACCCCGATCACCGCCGGAAAGTCGAGTTTGCGTGAGGCGTCGACTGCGTAGCTGCCCACGCCCGGCCACGAGAAGATCTTCTCCGTCAACACCGCGCCGGTCAGCAGGAACGCGAACGCGAACGCGACGATGGTGATCGTCGGCAGCAGTGCATTGCGCAAGGCGTGGGTGTTGACGACGGTGCGCTCACGCAGACCCATTGCCCGGGCGACTTTGACATACTCCATCGAGAACTCGTCGAGCAGGCTCGCTCGAACGAGTCGGGAGACGATTCCCACGACGCCCCAACCGAGCACGCTGGCCGGCAGGATCAGGTGCTTGATCGCCGAGGTGAACTGCGTGAAGTCGCCGTGCAACAGCGAGTCGACGGTGAAGAAGCCCGTGATCCGCGCCGGTTCGGCGGCTCGCGGATCGAGCCGACCCGGTCCCGGCAGGATTCCCAACTTGGCGTAGAACACGTACAACACGAGGAGGCCGGCCCAGAATGCCGGAAGCGACGAGCCGATCAGGGCGAAGAACCGAGCGATGTGGTCGATCAACTTGTTGCGGTGGCGGGCGGCCAACACACCCAGGCCGATGCCGAACACGACCCCGATCGTCAGCGCCGCGAACGTCAGTTCCAGTGTGGCAGGCAGTCGATCGAAGAGGTCGTTCAGTACCGGCTTACGTGTCGTGAACGAGGTGCCGAGGTTGCCCTTGAAAAGATTGCCCATGTACTTGACGTATTGAACGGGCAGGCTTTGATCGAGTCCCCAGCGCTTCTTCGCTGCGGCCACGACCACCGGGTTTCCGAGCTGCCGCTCGCCGATGATCGAGACCAATGGGTCGGCAGGCGTCAGCCGCGAGACGACGAACACGATCGAGGCGATGCCGAGCAAGAGCAACGGCATCACCGCGAGGCGACGGAGCAGATACCGCTTCAGCGATGATCCGTGCTGATCACGAGCGGGCTGATCACGAGCGGGCTGATCACGAGCGGCTCACGACCGGCCGAATCATGAACGGCCGAATCATGAACGGCTGAGTTGAGCGAGGTCGAGATTGCAGCAGGCGCTGTACGTGAGGCCCTTGATGTTCGACCGGCTGGCGAGGAACAGGTCGGGGTTGACGATCGGAATGATGATCTGATCGTTGATCATGTCCGTCCCGAGTTGGTTGTACAGGCTCGCCCTGGCCGTCGCGTCCTGCGTGGCGAAGGCTTTGGTGAGGAGGTCCTGCTCGGCGGAATTGACCGGGGCCTTGCTCCAACCCTGCCACTGCGAGTCCTTGAGCATGCCGAAGTACTGCACGTACTGGCTGGAATCGGTGTGGTCGGGTGCGAAGTACAACATGGTCACGGGGATGCCGGTCTTGCCGATCTTGTCTGCCCAGACCGAGATCTCGACCGGGTTCAGGGTCAGTGTGATCCCGACTGCCTTGAGGTCTGTCTGCACCTTCTGCATCGCTGTGCTGAAGTCCACGCCGTAGACGTTGAGTGAGGGGTAGGTCGCGTCCAGCGTGAGGCTGGTGATGCCGGCCTTGCTGAGCAGTGACTTGGCCTTGGCGAGGTCCTGGACCGGCACCGCCAGGCCGGCGCTCCCTGCAAAGTCATTGGGGATCGGCGAAGCCTGTTCCCGTCCGGCGCCGCCGACGGTGACATCGAGCAGGCCCTTGTAGTCGAGCGCGTCACGGATCGCTTCACGAACGTCGGGCGTCAGCTTCTCGCCGCCCGTGGCTCCGGGGCTGATTGCCAGGTACACGTAGTTGAAGCTCGGGACCTTGGTCAGGGAGATGTCCGGACCGCCCATCCCTGAAGCGACGTCGGCCGAGATCTGCATCGCGATGTCCACCGAACCCTGCTCGAGTTGCTGGCGCTGGGTGACGGCCTGTGGCGTCTCTTTGATGATCACCTCGGGAAAGCCTGCTTTGGTGCCCCAGTAGCTGTCGTTGCGCTTGAGGCGCAGTTCGCTGCCCGACGCGTACGACTCGAGTGTGAAGGGGCCGCTCCCGGCGGAGTGGGCCAGGAACCACGGCTCGGCCTTGTCAGTGCTGGGATCCATCGTCGCCCCGTTGGCTTCGGCGACCTTCTTCTCGACGATGCCGAGATAGCTCGCGTCGACCTGAGCGAGGAACGCCGAGTTGGCCGCCTTCAGCTTGACCTTGACGACGCCGGGAGCGGAATCGTCGATCGTGTCGATGCTGGCGACGAGGTACGACGACGATCCCTTGAGGGCGGCCAGACGCTGCCACGAGAACTTGACGTCGGTGCTCGTCACGGCCGCTCCGTCGGGAAACTTGGCCTTGGGATCGAGCGTGAACGTGAAGTTGGTCTGTGTTGCATCGCCCTCCCACTTCGTTGCCAGCCGAGGGATCAACGTCTTGTTGTCCTTCGGGTCGAGACCGATCAGCGTCTCGTAGACCGCTGTCATGAAGATCTGACAGGTGTCGCAGTACGAAAGGGCTGGATCGAGCGAGTTGACGTCCATGCCGCGGGCAATGACGAGTGCGTCGGCCGTACCGCTGCCGCTGCTGGCGGCCGTACTGTTGGTCGCAGCCCCACTGCCCGCTGTGCTGGGGGACGAACTGCCTGGCCCACTGCTCGCCGTGCCAGTGCCGATCGTTCCGGCAGCGGTCGTGCTGCTTGCGGTTCCTGCACCGGTCGTGGCCGGCGACGATGTGCTGCTGCTTCCACAGGCGGCTGCGATCATCGTGACGGCCGCCAACGCGGCAACTCCCTTGACGATCGTCGATCTGCTGCGCGGTCTGCCGTGAGACCCAGAGGATCCATGAGACCTGTTGTGAGACCGAGCGGTTGCTCCCATGACTTTGCTCCCCGAGTCCGACCGTTGAACGGCGTGTCGTTGCACTGGCTGCAGTTAAACCGTTGGCATGGACCTCGTCAAGAGTCTTCGTGCTAAATCAGTAGCCTGCGTGGAACAGGAGGTCGTCGAGCATGAACCAACGCGAGTTGCAACGGCTCGAGACTCGCCGCACACTGGCCGAACACGCGCTGAGATTGTTCCGCGATCAGGGTTTCGACGAAACAACGGTGGAAGAGATCGCGGCCGCGGCCGGCGTCAGTCAGCGCACGTTCTTCTTCCATTTCCCGACAAAGGCTGCGGCCGCCTTTCCGGATCATGAAGAGCGTGTCTTTTCGTTCACGGCGCGGCTCGGGCTTGGCTCTGTTCAGCCCAATCCGTTGCTGCATCTGCGTCAGATCATGTTGACAGGACTGGATACCACGTCGCCGATGCGACGCACCCGCTATCAGTTGCTGGCACGTGTCTCTGCGCTTCGTGACGAGGATGCGCGTACCGACCGTGACTACGAACAGGTCATCGTCGTGTATCTGATGCAGTCGTGGGGCGATTCGGTCGAGGTCCGTTTGCGCGCCCACGCGGTTGCCAACGCGATCATGGGTGTGGTGCGCGCATCGCTGATCGGATGGGGCGAGGAAGGCATCGATCCACAGCTCGTCTGTGCCGAGATGCTGCAACGGATGTTCGGCTCGCCATTCGACATTCCGC
>JAYTRT010000554.1:0-4022 GCA_043746045.1 Actinomycetota bacterium
GTGAGAATCATCGTCTGGCGCCGGGTCACCCAGCGTTGGACCGGAGCCTCGAGCCACCAGTTGGGAATCAGCGTGTCGAGGATGCGCGGGTAGACGACCCCGCCGTACATGTTCTTGCTGCCGGGGAATGGACCACGCTCGAGCAGGACCACGCTCTTGCCGGCGCGGGCGAGCACGATCGCCGCACAGGACCCCGCCGGTCCGGCGCCGACGATGACCACGTCGACGTCAGGCACGGGCGGATTCCTGGGTCGTTCGGTGGCTTCCGACACGCTGCAGGAGTTCGGTGACGACGGCGTTGGCGTCGCTGACGATGGCGATGTCGGCGAGCTGCATCATCGGGCAGTGGGGATCGGTGTTCACGCTGATGATGTGCTGCGGTTGGCCGAGCCCGCTGGTGTGCTGAACGGCCCCACTGATGCCGAACGCGATGTACAGCGTGGGCTCGACGACGACACCGGTTGTGCCGATCTGGCGTTCGTGACCGACCCATCCGCGATCGGTGATCACGCGGGTGGCACCCATCGACGCATCGAGTCGGCCGGACAGCTCGGACAGTTCGGCAAAGGCTTCTGCTGTGTTCAGCCCGGCGCCGCCGCCCAGAATGCGTGGCGACTCGGCCAGATCCATCGTCGCCGCGTCCGGCGCGAGGACTTCGATCACAACGGCATCGCATGTGTGGTCCGGGGCGATGTACTCGATGGTCGAGATGTCCGGGGGCTCTGCGGCACCGTCGATGTCGACACCACGAATGCCGGGTTGCAGTGTGGCCACGAACCCTGCGGCCGGGTGGGCATCGACGATCGTCAACCCCCCGTGGCGAACGAGCTGGATCAGGTTTTCGTTGATCGTGATTGCGCCGGCGAACAGGTCTCGACCGAGAGCAGCGGCGAGTCGGGGCGCCAGATCGCGCCCGTCCGGCGATGCCGGGAGCACGATCTGCGCCGCGTTCGCGAGATCGCCGATGACGGTGCTGGAGAGGAACGCTGCCCATGCGGCCGGTGCGAACGCGCCCGCTTCGACGACGGTCACCGACCGTGCACATCCGGCAAGCAGTTCGGCCGCTGCGTGAGCGTGGTCGCCGATCACCAACACGTCGCCACCGCACTCGGCAACGGTCTCGAGGCCCCCGGCCGGCAGGAGGCCTTCACGAACTGGCAGGACAGCGAGCATCGTCTGCAGGATAGGAGTTCGCACGACGGGATCGGAACTTGCGCCGAACCGGGGCGGCGCCGGAACCGTCGGGCTGACACACTGGCGGCATGCCCGCTGGCGTCGCCACTTCGTCCCCCGGCCCGCTCGACGGCCTGCTCGTCGCCGACTTCTCGCGGGTTCTCGCGGGGCCCTACGCGGCGATGACGCTCGGTGATCTCGGTGCCGATGTGATCAAGGTCGAGCGACCCGGTACCGGTGACGACACTCGGGTCTGGGGTCCACCGTGGGTCGACGGTGTCGCGACGTACTACACGGCGCTGAACCGCAACAAGCGCGGAATCACGCTCGACTTCTCCGATCCGGTCGATGTCGGCCTGGCAGTCGAGTTGGCGACGCGCGCAGACATTCTGATCGAGAACTTTCGGCCGGGCACGCTCGACCGGTTCGGACTCGGCTACGACCAGCTGCGTGCGACGAACCCGAAGTTGATCTACTGCTCGATCACCGGATTCGGAGCGGCGACGGACCGAGCGGCGGAGATGTCCGGTTACGACCTGTTGGTTCAGGCGATGAGCGGTCTGATGAGCATCACCGGCCAGCCCGACGGCGAGCCGACCAAGGTCGGCGTCGCCGTCGTCGATCACATCTGCGCGCTGCAGTCGACGATCGGCATCTTGGCAGCTGTCACCGCCCGCCATTCGAACGGCCTCGGGCAGCGTGTCGAGGTGTCGTTGATGGCCAGTGCGCTTGCTGCCCTGACGAACCAGGCATCGGCACATGTCGGCACCGGCGTCGTGCCCACGCGGATGGGCAATCGTCATCCGTCGGTCGTGCCCTATCAGACGTTCCGAGCCGGCGACGGCTGGTTCGTGGTGGCATGTGGCAACGACGTGCAATTCGCGCGGATCACGACCGCCATCGGGCGCCCGGAACTCGGCAGCGACGAGCGGTTCCGCACCAACGCTGCCCGGATCACGAACATCGACGAACTCGATCGCCTGCTCACCGCCGCATTCGCGACCGATACCCGCGAGTACTGGATCGATGAGCTATCGGCCAGTGGCGTCCCCGCTGGCCCGATCAACGACATCGGGCAGGCATTCGTCACGGCGGCGGATCTCGGCATCGACCCCGTTGTCACGACAGAGATCGACGGCGTGACCCAACGCACGGTGCGTTCTCCGATCGGTCTCTCGGTCACGCCGCTGTCCGTGCGGCGCAACGCACCGGCCCTCGGTGAGCACGACGCCGAGATCCGCGCGTGGTTGGCGAAATCTGGCTGACCCGGCAACCTGCACGCCCCAGGCCGTGGTGTTCGCGTGGCGGTAAGGTCGGAGGTGATGAAGACGATCGAGCGCGTTGGTGTTGTCGGGTGCGGATTGATGGGTTCGGGCATTGCCGAGGTGGCCGCTCGTGCGGGCCTCGACGTGACGGTCTGCGAGAACAGCCAGGCGGCAGCCGACGCTGGCATGGCCCGCATCATCAAGTCGCTCGACCGCGCCGTTCGGTCTGGCAAACTGCAGGCCGACGACAAGGAGCGATTTCTCGACGGCATCCGGATCGGCACCGATCTCGAGCGCCTCAGTCCGTGCGATCTCGTCGTCGAGGCGATCGCCGAAGATCAGACGCTGAAGGTCACCATGTTCCAACGACTCGACGCGATCATGCGTGATACGGACGCGATCCTGGCGTCGAACACCAGCTCGATTCCGATCATGAAGCTTGGCATCGCAACCCGCCGGCCGGATCTCGTGGTCGGTGTCCATTTCTTCAATCCCGTTCCGGTGTTGAACCTGGTCGAGATCGTGCCGTCGCTGCTGACATCGCCGGACACGGTCGACGACGTCGCCCACTTCGCCGAGACCACGCTCGGCAAGCGCACGATCCGCTGCCAGGACCGGGCCGGATTCGTCGTCAACGCGCTGCTGATTCCCTTCATCCTCTCTGCGATCCGAATGTTCGAATCTGGCTTCGCATCCGCCGAGGACATCGACACCGGCATGGTCGAAGGCTGCAACCACCCCATGGGTCCGCTGCATCTGGCCGACTTGATCGGACTCGACACCACGCTCGCTGTCGCCGAGAGCCTGTACGCCGAATTCAAAGAACCGCTCTATGCCCCGCCGCCGCTGTTGAGCCGGATGGTCGAGGCCAGCCTGCTCGGTCGAAAGACGGAGCGCGGCTTTTTCGCTTACTGATATTCTTCGCCCATGGACCTCGCCGACGAAAAGTATCTGCTGTTCACCACCTACAAGCGCAGTGGGGATGCCGTCGCCACACCGGTCTGGGCGGTGGCGCTCGATGCCGGCAAGATCGGGTTCTGGACCAGTTCGGGATCGGGCAAGGCCAAGCGGCTCGCCCATACCCCCAAGGTCACCGTTCAGCCGTGTGATGCGCGAGGCAAGATCAAGTCCGGCACGTCGCCAGTCGCCGCCACGGCCAAGGTCGTCAGCGGTCCTGAACTCGAGGGCATTCGCGCCAGGATCGTTGACAAGTACGGCTTCATGACCAAGATCACGAAGCTGCTCGGCACCATCGGCGGAATCGTCAAGCGCAACAAGATCCCCTACGGCGACCGTGGTGTGGTGATCACGCTCGACAGCTGATCGCCGGCAGTCGGGCGGCGTCATGCGTCGGCGTCACGCGGCGGCGTCATGCGTCGGCGGGGTCGTGTTGGTCGGGTTTGGGTGTTGGTTTGGGTGGGTGGCGGTGGGTGTCGGGTGATCGCATGGTGAGGTTGTTGGCGATGTCCGCGTTCCAGACCAGTCGGCGGACTGCGTCAGCGGGGATGACGTCACCACGTGCGTTGTACCCGGGCCCGCTGGTGGCCCGTTCAAGTCGTCGACACCGATCACGACGAGCACGGT
>JAYTRT010000555.1:0-12233 GCA_043746045.1 Actinomycetota bacterium
TTGGTGACCGGTCCGCACCCCTGGGCGTTGTCGCCGCAGAGTTGAATGCCGTCAGCGACGCTTGTCCGGACCACGTTGTCCGTGATTCGGCCGCCGCTGACAGAGTCGACCTCGATGCCGAAGTCGTTGTCGTAGACAACGTTGCCGTACACAGTCGACGGGACCTGCGAATAGCTGATCCCGGTGCTCAGCGGGCCGCTCGGGGGATTCGGGGTGTACTTGTTGTTGCTCACCGTGTTGAAACTGATCGTTGCGGTACCACCGTTGAAGACGACGATGCCATTGGACGCAATAGCCGACTGAACGGCAGACGAACCGCGCACCACGTTGTGCTCGATCGTGGCGACCGAGCCGGTGTTGACGACTTGGACGCCGTTCTTCTGATATTCGTCGATCTGATTGCCGCTCACTGTCGCGGTCCCGGAGGACGTGAGCCCTGACCGGCGACCGACAGCGACGGCGTCACCCTCCTGGCACCCATACAGCGTGGGGTCGCTGTTCTTGATCTGGGTGATGTGGTTGTCCTTCAGCAACAGACTCGCCCCACCCTCGATGAGTACCCCTTCGTGCCGCTCGCCCGAGCATCCGCCGAAGGTGAACGGGCCGCTGACAACGAAGCCACGGACCACCACCGAGTCGGCGGTGTTGACGTCGACGAGCGCGAGCGGCGCCGACTCGGCTGTCGGCCACTGGATCGTGGCCTGCTGCTGCTTCAACGAACGCAGCTTCAGCCCATCATGGCCGTGGCCGACGATGCGAACCTGCTCCCTGTAGGTGCCCGGGCAGACGTCGATCGTCGCGCCGGCCCCGGATGCGTCGATTGCGGCTTGGATCGTGGTGAAGGTGCCGGCGCACGCCAACGGATCCTGGGTGACTCTGAGGGCTGCTGCGGCTGACGCAGGCGTCGCCACGCCCAAGAACACCCAACCCGCAGCCATCGCAGCGACGAGCACGGCGACGACGTGCCTGAGCCTCCCCGCCCACCCCTCGTCGATGGAACCGCGTCGTGCGACTGCTCTCATGACTTCCTCCAGGTGGCGTGATTTAACAGGACCGTAACATGATCGTCGTGGCCCGTTGAACGAACGGCCTCGACGTCACCTGGCGTGAACCCGGACATCCGCAGGACTGTCGCTCGGGCTGCAACAAGATCGTCAAGAACGCTACAGCTGGTCTGGCTCCGGCCCGATACCGGATCAGCGTGTCTGAATCGACGAAACCACCCCGGTGGCGATTCACGTGTCTGTTGTCAGAGCGGACGGCGTAGCAAGGTCCCGACCGAAAGGAGCGTACGAATGCAACGACGGATTGCCATGGCTGTCGCTGTCGCTGCGACCACATCGTTCGGCATGGGTTTCGTCGCCTTCGCAGCGGTCGGCGGTGCGAGTGTGTTCGGCTTCAACGGCCCGAGCGGAGCCGTCGGGCCCCGATCGGAGATGATTGTCAAGCATCGCACCGAGACCATCGAACGGGTGGTCGTCGTCGCCCCGGTCGCGCCGAGCGTGGCTGGCGCGAGCCGTCCGTTGCTCCTTGCCAGTCTCGTCGATTCCGGCGGTCACGCGCTGGCGATGAGCAGTCCGATCGCTTCTGTCCAAACCGTGACGTCGCCGAACCTCGGTGTCCAGGGGGCGGAGACGACTGCACCGGTGGTCGTGCAGAGCAGCTCCTCGACCCAATCGACAAGGGCACCCGTGCAGCCCAAATTTCAGAGCTCGACATCGCCAGCCGGCGCGCAGGCTCCGCTGAACACCTCGCCGACGGATGACCCGATCACAGCGTCTGACACGACCGGGCCTGTCCTCACAGCCACGACCGCTGCGCCGCCGAACACGGCATCGCCAGTGACGAACCCATCGCCACGGACGACGGGGGCACCGGATATCACCGCGCCGCCAGCCCCGAGTGCAGAACCGGAGACGACCGAGGCCCCGGCGACGACGGCATTGCCCGCTGCGCCGCCTGCGCCCGAGACCACGGCACCGCCCGCGCCGACCGTGACGTCTGGCGTGCCAGAGCCAGCAACGACGACCACGGTACGTCCTCGCGGTGTTCCGGCCGATTGGCCGGCGAACAAGCCCATTCCGCCGATGCCCCCCGGATGTCAGGAGCCTCAACTCGAGGACAACGGGATATGGAATTGCGACCACTGATGAGTGACGTCGACGATGAAACCGCTCGCCGCCTCGAGCGGCTCGCGCAGCGCCGTGCACCGAATCGCGGCACGGCGAGTTCCAGCGTGTCGGTGCGCGCGGTGTCTGGATCGGCTCCCTGGGGTCCACCCTCGTCAGCCGCGACGATCAACGGATCTGCGCCGACTCAGATGTCGGCCGACTCGTCGCCCACCGTCGGCCTCGCGTCGGCGCACCTGACCACGAACGACGCCCGATCTCGATCGAGGAGGGGTGGGCCGTCCGGACGCAGGCATCATGCGTTGGCCGCGAAGGTGATCAGCACGGGTCTGGCAACATCGGGATTCCTGGCCACTGTCGGGTCGCTCGCCACGCATGGAGCGGCGCCGACGCTGTCGACAGCGTCGAGCGCAGGCATTCAGACCGAGACGACGATCATCACCGAGACGATCCATCGCGTCGTGTACGTCGACGAATACGGAAACCCGGTCGCAGCACCGTTGACGACCGATGCACCGGTCGCTCCGAGCGTCACCACGACGATCCAGCGCGCTGCGGCACTCCCGACTGCCGCACTCGCAGTCGCAGCCGTCGATCCCTCGTCGACGATTCCGGGCTCGACAGCCGTGGCGACGCCAGCCATCTCCGCGGCTGCAGCGGAGCCTGTCGCCGGACTCGCGGGGTTGGCGCCGCCGGACACGGCGCTCGTCGCGGCGACTACCGGCGCGCCGCAGGCCGGTCCGTCCAACACCGCTCCGGCATCGAGCAGCCCTCGCCGAACGCCAGCCGCGACAACGCCGCCCCCCGCACCCGCAGACGGTGCCGTGCCGACTGCGCCAGCGCCAGCACCACCCTCTCCAGCTGCGCCGGCGCCCGCCGGACCAGTCGCGGCCGCTCCGGTCGAGACGACGGCTCCACCGTCGATGCCCGCAGCAAATGCTCCGCCACCGGCCCCGACACCGACGACTCAGCCGCCGCCACCACCCCCGCCGCCGCCACCCACGACTCAGCCACCCCCGCCGCCGCCACCGACGACTCAGCCGCCGCCACCTCCGCCACCGCCGCCACCGACAACACAGCAGGCGCCCCCACCGACAACAGCGCCGCCGCCGCCCGCGTGCACAGGTTCCAAATGTCCGCCCTGACGCTGCGCCTGTCGCGTGAACGTGTGTGGTTGCGCTCGTCGGCGCCGATGATGGGAACGACGGCCGAGGTGTTGATCGACGGCGACGCATCGATGGTGCGCGCCGCGTTCGCGAGGTTGCGCTCCCTCGAATCGATGCTGACCAGGTTCCGCCCCGAGAGTGATCTGAATCAACTGCACACCCGTCCGGGACAATGGGTGCGGGTGAGCCCTGATCTTTTCAATGCGTTCGTGTGGAGTGATCGCATGTATCGCGAGACGCGTGGGCTCTTCGATCCGACGATTCGCGCTTCGCTCGAGTCATCCGGGTACTCGTCGACCTTCGCTCAGATCGTCGACGACGACAGAGCGCTCGATCCGCCCATTCCCGCACCGGGATTCGACAGCGTCGACATCGATCGGGCGACCCAGAGCGTGCGTATTGCACCGGGCGTGTCTGTCGACCTCGGAGGTGTCGGCAAAGGACTCTGTGCCGACATCGTCGCTCGAGAACTGGTCGCGCTCGGCGCCCGTTCTGCCTATGTCAGCCTGGGCGGAGACATCCACGCCGCAGGCGAACCACCCGAGACGGGCTTCTGGCAGGTTCCGCTCGTGCACCCCGTTTCGAGCGCGATCATCGCCGAGCATCGACTCGTCAGCGGTGGTCTCGTGATGAGCACGGTCAGCATGCGCGCATGGAGGCGTGGCGGCGCGACGGTCCATCACATCATCGATCCTCGATCTGGCTGCTCGACGGACACCGACGTTGTCGGGGTCGCGGTTGCCGCCAGAAGTGCTGCTCGCGCGGAAGCTCTCGCGAAAGCCGCCATCGTCCTCGGCGCTGCCGATGGCGCGGCGTTCCTCGCGACGTGCGACGTCACGGCGTGGGTGATCACCGGCACGGACGTCGTTGCGATCGGGGAGTATTCGTGCTCGCAATGACCTCCAAACTCTCGTGGTACGTCGCGCGGTCGAGCGGACTCATCGCCTGGGTCCTGATCACGGCGAGCATCATGTGGGGGCTCGCACTGTCGAGCCGGCTCGTCCGTCGGCGTGGAATCCCTGCCTGGTTGCTGGCGCTGCACAAGTATTTGGGCACGCTGTCGATTGTGTTCGTGGCGGTCCACGTCGGTGCCCTCGCCGCCGACAAATACGTCTCCTTCGGCTGGGCCGAACTCTTCGTGCCGATGGTCGCGAAGTGGCGACCGGGACCGACTGCGTGGGGAATCGTCGGGATGTATCTCCTGATTGCCATTCAGGCGACGTCGTGGCTGATGCGTCACATGCCGCGGGCTGTCTGGCACACAGTTCACATGAGCAGTATCGCCCTTTTCGTCTCCGGGACGATCCACGGGTTTCAGGCAGGTGCCGACCGCTCGAATCGGTTGATCCAATGGTCGGCACTCGTCGGCGGCATGCTCGTCGTCACCCTGCTCATGTTCCGTTTGCTGACGCGGTCGGAGCGTGGATCGCGCACACGACGCAGTCGGACCACCACGCGGACCAGCGCGACCCACTCACCCACGCCGCATCCGATGGCTGACGTCACCTCGAACTGACCGTGCGGGCGGCGCGAATGCGTTCGCTGCCGTCGAATGCTCGTCTGCAGCCCCCGCAGGTCAGGCCGCGCCGACATGGTGCTGATGGACCGGAGTCCGGCGATGGCGGGACGATATCGGCTTTGCCAACGACAGATGGCTCGGCTCATCTCGCAGAATGCGGGCAACGAGAGCGTCGATTGCGGGGTCGATCGACAGATGCCGGACCGATTGCACGTCGAGTTCGTGATGAGCGGAGCGCAGCAGCCGGAGTGCGAGATCTGTGTCGTCGGTCATGCCCATCACAAGCGCGGAACTGTAGGGCGATGACGGTCTTGAGCGAGAAACTTCGTCAAGAGGGTGTCAAGCCGTCCTGGAAGGCGATGTCGACGCGAGCGGACTGCGACGCCGCTTCCTCGGTCCAGCTGACATGCTGGACGTCGGCATTCGCCACCTTCGATCATGTCCCAGCCTGCATCCTCCTCCAGAACCTCTCGATCGTCCGGACGAACCTCCACGCGAACGTCGGGAATGTCGCCCGAGCGGATCGAGCAACGGCGAGCCGGCGTGCCGACGATCACATACCCGGAGACCCTGCCGATCACTGCGCGGCGTGACGACCTGCTCGAGGCAATTCGGGACAACCAGGTGGTGATCGTCGCCGGCGAGACCGGTTCGGGCAAGAGCACTCAGTTGCCCAAGTTGTGTCTCGAGCTCGGTCGCGGGGTGCTCGGCCTGATCGGCCACACCCAGCCGCGTCGGGTCGCGGCGCGCACCATCGCCGAACGAGTGGCGGAGGAACTCGGCACCGAACTCGGGTCGGCGGTCGGCTACACCGTGCGGTTCACTGACCGGGTCGGCGACGGCACGTACATCAAAGTGATGACGGATGGCATTCTGTTGGCCGAGATCCAACGCGACCGCACCCTGTCGCGCTATGACACCCTGATCATCGACGAAGCACACGAACGCAGTCTGAACATCGACTTCCTGCTCGGCTACGTCAAGCAGTTGCTGCCACGTCGGCCCGACCTGAAACTGATCGTCACGTCGGCGACGATCGACACGGCGCGGTTCGCGCATCACTTCTCCGACGCGCCGATCATCGAGGTGACGGGTCGTACGTACCCGGTGGAGATGCGGTATCGCCCCTTCGGCCAGCCGATTCTGTTGGACGACGCCGGAGGAGACATCGATGATGACGATCCCGGGACCGACGAGCAGGTCGAGGCCCGCCCTCGGTCGACGACTGTCGTCGACGACGATCGAGATCAGGTCCAGGCGATCTGTGATGCAGTCGACGAACTGTGCGCGGAAGGTTCGGGAGACATCCTGGTCTTCCTCAGCGGCGAGCGTGAGATCCACGACACGGCCGAGGCGCTGCACAACCTGGACCGCCGCAACATCGAAGTGCTCGCGCTCTACTCACGCTTGTCCTCGGCGGAACAACACCGGGTCTTCCAGCCGCACACGGGTCGCAGGATCGTGCTTGCCACGAATGTCGCCGAGACATCACTGACGGTTCCAGGTGTCCGTTACGTGATCGATGCCGGGGCGGCGCGAATGTCGCGGTACAGCCATCGGTTGAAGGTGCAACGGCTACCGATCGAACCGATCTCGCAGGCCTCCGCCAACCAACGCGCCGGCCGTTGCGGGCGGGTCGCACCCGGGATCTGCATCCGCCTGTACGACCAGGCCGATTTCGAATCACGACCCGAGTTCACGGAACCGGAGATCCTGCGCACCAACCTCGCCTCGGTGATCCTGCAGATGACGGCAATCGGGCTCGGCGACGTCGCAGCGTTCCCGTTCCTCGATCCGCCAGATGGCCGGGCGATCCGCGACGGTGTCGCGCTGCTCGAGGAACTCGGGGCGCTGGATCCGGGTCAACCCGAGGACCAGAGGCGTCTGACTTCCATCGGTCGGCGGCTCGCGCAGCTCCCGATCGACCCGCGTTTGGCGCGCATGGTGGTCGAAGCCGAACGTCACGGCTGTGCGCGCGAAGTGATGATCGTCGCCTCGGCGCTGTCCATCCAGGATCCCCGGGAACGCCCGACGGAGAAGCGGCAGGCAGCAGACGAGGCGCATCGGCGTTTCGTCGTCGAAGGCTCGGACTTCCTCGCGTTCGTCACGCTCTGGGACTACTTGAAGGAACGCCAGGGTGCGTTGTCATCGAGCCAGTTCCGCAAGCTGTGCCGAACCGAATACCTCAATTACCTCCGAGTCCGCGAGTGGCAGGACCTGTATCGACAACTGCGTCACGCGGCTGCCGCCGTCGGTATCACCGCCGGCACAGAACTCGGACACCCGGACCGCGTCCACCAGGCACTGCTGGCCGGACTGCTGTCGCACCTCGGGATGCGCGACGGCGACTCGCGTGAGTTCAAGGGCGCGCGCGGATCGAAGTTCCTGATCGGAAACGGTTCGTCGCTGTCGAAGAGACCGCCGAAGTGGGTGATGGCGGCGGAGCTGGTCGAGACCAACCGCCTCTGGGGTCGTGTTGCGGCGGGGATCCACCCCGAATGGGCAGAGCGTCTCGCCGGCCCGCTGGCCAAGTATTCGTATGGCGAGCCGCGTTGGGATGCGCGTGCGGGACGTGCAGTGACCGCCGAACGAGTGATGCTGTTCGGTCTGCCGCTGATCGCCGGCCGCCAGATCGGCTACGACCGGGTCGACAGGACGGTCGCGAGACAGCTGTTCATCCGACACGCCCTCGTGCTGGGGGAGTGGACGACGCAGCACAGCTTCGTGGAGAGGAACCGTGACTTCATCGAGACGGTGCGCTCGATGGGCGATCGCGTTCGTCGCTGGGACCTCGTCGACGACGATGCGATCTTCGCCTTCTACGACGCACGTGTCGGGCCCGACGTGGTGTCGACCCGCCACTTCGACCGATGGTGGAAAACAGCCAGGGCACAGCAGAAGACTCTGCTCGACCTGACCATCGACGATGTGACCCGACACGCCGGCGGCGTATCCGTCGGCCCCGACCAGTGGCCCGACACCTGGCAACAGGACGATCTGACATTTGCCGTCACATACCGTTTCGAGCCGGGCGACGTGCGCGACGGTGTGTCCGTCCATGTGCCGATCACGGTCTTGAACCGCGTCGAGGCGACGGCATTCGAGTGGCAGGTTCCGGGACGCCGGGACGACGTGATCCAGGCGCTCGTCCGTACCCTGCCCAAACAGCTTCGACGCAACCTCACGCCGCTTGCCGAGACGTCGCAGCGCGCAGCCAGGTCGCTTCGCGGCGGCGAGGGAGGTTCTCTGACCCGGTTGCTCTCCGTCGCTCTCAGCGACATCGCTGGTGAACGCATCCCCGCTGATGCGTTCGACCTCCGACTCGTTCCGGATCATCTCCGCATCACGTTCGTGATCGAAGACGACGACGGACGTGCCATTGCGGTCGGCAAGGACCTGGCCGCGCTGCGGACGTTGGTCGGCGGACGCGTACGCGCCGCTATTGCCGGCGTGGCGCCCGACGTCGAGCGGACCGGCATTCTGACGTGGGATTTCGGTGACCTTCCGGTGATGATCGAGAACGAGCGCAACGGTCATCTGGTTCGTGGCTACCCCGCACTGATCGACAACGGTGACAGCGTCGCGATTCGTGTCTTCAGCAAACCAGAGATTCAGGAACGGATCATGCCCGGAGGTGTGCGCCGACTGTTGCTGCTGGCCGTTCCGGTCGCCCGGAAGGCGATCGAACGCGAACTCACCAATGCCGTGCGACTGGCGATCAGCGGGGTCGGACTGGACCACGGTCGGCTGATCGACGAGTGCATCGTCGCATCGGCGGCGTGCCTTGTCGACGAGCACCGAGCGACACTGTGGGAGGCGGCAGCCTTCGGCGACCTCGTCGCGACCGCGAAACGCGAGTTGGCGGCGAGGAGTGCCGCGACGGCCCGGCGGGCGGGCGAAGTCGCGGTCGCTGCCGACCGAGTTCGCACACAGCTCGCCAGACTGGTCACGCCGAATCTTCAGGCGGCTGTTTCGGATGCCACAGCGCAACTCGACCGTCTGGTGGGCGAGGGATTCGTCGTGTCGTCCGGTACTTCGAGACTGACTGATCTACTCCGCTACGTGCACGGGATCGAGCGACGACTCGAAAAGCTGCCGGAGGATCCCGGCCGCGATCTGGTACGCGCTGCAGAAGCCAGAGCGGCCGAACGCCGCTATTCGCAATTCGTCGAGACGCTGGCTCCGAGCAGGGTCACCGCTGACGTCGTCGAACTCGGCTGGATGCTGGAAGAGCTGCGGATCAGCCTGTTCGCACAGACGCTCGGTACGCCCGTCCCGGTGAGTACGAAACGCATCGATCGCGAGCTCCGACGCCTCGCCGGCGCGTGAAGAACATGTGAAGGCGACGCCCTTTTCCCCATGTGGTGAGGGATTTCGACTGCGCACACTTTGTACATCTTCCGTTAACAAGCACGAGATGAACGCGTAATCGGTACCTCCTATGTTCTTGGCAACACCCCTTTCCTGGGGGTGACAGAGGAGGATCATCTGTGGACGCAACAACCCTGAAGGGCCGGCTGAAAGACAAGGACAGACAGAAGTTCTTCGTCACATTCCTGGGTGGCAAACTGATCGCGATCGGCATCGCACTCGGCTTCATCCTCGGGCCGGGTCAGTTCATCCTCGGTTCGGCGGTGCATGCAATTGCACCGAATGCGGATATCCCGATCCAGAGTGTGATCAACGGGCAGAACACGGCATGGACGTTGATTGCGGCGTTCCTGGTCTTCTTCATGCAGGCGGGGTTCATGATGCTGGAGGCCGGCTTCGCGCGTACCCGTGAAGTCGTCAACGTGCTCCAGGAATGCATCGTGGACACGTGCCTTTGCGCGCTGTTGTTCTGGGCGTTCGGCTTCGCGTTCATGTTCGGTTTCGGCAACGGTTGGATCGGCCACGAATTCTTCTTCCTGAACAACGCGCCGGCGACCTACACCTACCACGGGGCGGCCGACACCGGCGTTGCCTTCATGGCGTTCTTCTTGTTCCAGTTCGCGTTCGCCGACACCTGCTCGACCATCACGTCCGGCGCGATGGTCGGCCGCACCGGATTCAAGGGCGACCTCCTGTACAGCGTCGGCGTCAGCGGTTTCATCTACCCGATCCTCGGCCACTGGCTGTGGGGCCCGGGCGGTTGGTTGACGACGATGCGCAACGGTGTGCGGATGTGGGACTTTGCAGGCTCGACCATCGTGCACACGCTCGGCGGCATGATCGCCCTCGCTGGTGCGATCGTCCTCGGCCCGCGGCTCGGCAGAAAGTTCAAGCGTGATGGTGGGGGTCTGCCACCCGGGCACGACATGACCATTGCGGCAATCGGCGGCGTGATCCTGTGGTTCGGTTGGTACGGCTTCAACCCGGGCAGCACGCTGTCGTCGTTCGACGCTGCAGGCATCGGTCGAGTTGCGACGAACACGACCCTGGCGGCCGGTGCCGCCGGTCTGACCGCGATGCTGTGGGTCTACCCGCGACTCAAGAAATGGGACATGGGCATCACGATCAACGGCTTCCTCGGCGGTCTCGTGGCCATCACATGTCCGTGTTATTACGTCAACGCAACCGGGGCGGTGATCATCGGCGCCATCGCCGGACCGGTTGTCGTGCTGGGTATCGACTTCATCGAACACATGCGCATCGACGATCCGATCGGCGCCGTTGCGGTGCACGGCTTTGCCGGTATCTGGGGAACATGGAGCCTGGGCCTCTTCTCGACCGGCCAGTTCGGTGTTCCGAAAGGCCTGCTCTGGGGTGGGGGTCATACGGGAGCGCAGCAGTTCTTCGCCCAGGTCTGGGGCAACGCGGTGCTCGGCGGTGCAGCGTTCATCGTTGCTTACGTGATGATGCGGTTGGTCAAACTCACCGGCACGCTGCGGGTGTCCGAAGAGGGCGAACTCGAGGGCATCGACATTCACGAGCACGGCGCTCCGGCGTATCATCCTGAGGCCGCCTACATGGGTAAGGGGATCTGACCATGCTCGAATTGATCACTGCGATCATCAAGCCGCACAAACTGAACGACGTGAAGGACGCTCTCCTCGCCAACGGGGTCGAGGGAATGACAGTCACCGAAGTCAGTGGGTTCGGCCGTCAACGAGGCAAGACCGAGAACTTCCGCGGTTCGGAGTACGCCATCGACTTCATCCCCAAAGTGAAGATCGAGGTCATCGTGCCCTCCGAACTGTCGGACAAGCTGATCGGAATCATCGCCGAGGCGGCCAAGACCGGCAAGATCGGCGACGGCAAGATCTGGAAGTTCGGGGTGGATTCGCTGCTGCGAGTTCGCACCGGGGAGATGGGCGTCGAGGCCATCTGACCAGATCCTGAGAGTTGCTCAAGGATGGAGTTCCCAGCACGTCGAGGCCTGTCAGACAGGCTGAGACGTGCTGGGAATCTTCGTTTTCCCCGGTCAACGATTCGTTCGCGTCAGTTGTTCAGAGCGGCCTTCAACTCGTCGCGCAGACCAGCATGATCACGTTCGGGAACTTGCTTCGCGGCACCGGTACGCCCGGATCGCTGTACGTAGAAGACGTCGACCACCTCATGGCCGAGGGTGGCGACCTTCGCAGACCGAATGTCCAGACCGGACGCGGCGAGCGCTGAAGCGAGGCGATACAGCACGGCAATCGCGTCGGGCGCGCGTACGTCGATCATGGTCGTGGATGCCGATGCGTCATTGCTGATCAACACCTCGAGACGCGGTGGTGCGGCAGCGACAGCGCGGCGATGGGCCCGGCTGTAGGTTCGCACGCGCTGCGCGATCCGGCTCCCGACATCGATCGTGCCGCCGACCGAACCGCGAAGATCCGATTCCAGACGGCTCCAATCGGTGTTCACACTTGCGACACGCGGAACTCGAAACTGGTCGACCGCGATGCCGTCGGCGCTGGTCCACGCCTCGGAACTGACCACGTCGATGCCGTGCATCGCGAACGTGCCCGCGATCTTGGCGAACAACCCGCGCTGGTCGGGCGTGGCAACCACCCACAGGTCGAAATCGCCGGCCGGTTCGTGATGCGTGTGCAGGACTCCTGTCGATCGCACACCGTCGAGAACGTCTCCGAAACGGTCGTCGAGGGCGATCTCGCGCTGCTCGCGGACGCGGCCAGCGAAGACGGCAGCGACGGCGCGTGTCAATTCGCCGAGCAGCGTTGCCTTCCACGGCGACCATGCCGACGGCCCGGTGGCCAAGCTGTCCGCTTCTGTCAGGGCACGCAGCAACTCGAGCCGTGGCGGGTCGCCGACCGATGCGGCAACGTTCTCGGCGGTTCGCGGATCGGCCAGGTCGCGTCGCATGGCTGTTTCGGACAACAGCAAGTGGTTCTTCACCAGCGACTGGAGAATCGCGACGTCCTCGACCGAGAAACCCATGCGCGGACCGATCCTGCCGACGAGCTCGATACCGACCTCGGTGTGGTCGCCCGG
>JAYTRT010000556.1:0-12199 GCA_043746045.1 Actinomycetota bacterium
CGTTCGCATGCCGACGCACTGAACGGGAACGCCGTGAACGCGGTGGGAGCGCCATCAACGGCAGGAAGAGTTGGACGAGCGGCCCGATACCGAACATGAAGATCAGGGTGCCGACACCGGGCCGGATGCCGAGGAACAAACCGACCACACCCACCGTCAGCTCGACCGACGTCCTGGCCAGTCGGACGCTGATGCCGCGGTTGGACAGGCCGACCATCAAGCCGTCGCGTGGTCCCGTACCGAGGCCCGCGCCGATGTAGAGGCCGCTGCCGAGAGCGACGACCAGAACCCCACCGATCAGGATGCCGATTCGTGGCACGAGACGATTGGTGTCCGGCAGGTGGGCGAGGACGAGATCGACGACGAGACCGATCTCGATCGCGTTGAGGATGGTGCCGATGCCCGGTCGCTGACGGAGCGGGATCCACAGCAGCAGAACCGCCGCTGCGGTTCCGATCAGCACGGTCCCGACCGAGACGCCGAGCTTGTGGCTGACACCCTGGTGCAACATGTCCCATGGCGCTGCGCCCAACTGGGAGTGCAGGATCATGGCGTCGCCGGCTCCGAACATCGCCAGTCCGACGACGCAACGGGTCAGCCGGTTGGCCCAGTCGGTGCGTCGGGATCTCGGCGCGTAGGGCCGGGCGGGGATGACGGCTCTCGGAACGACCACGGCCGGAGAACCTATCCGAGTGACCTGACCGGTCACGGCTCGATTCGATCGTCCGGCCCGCCCCAGCCGGGTGCTGTCGGTAACTGTCGCGCACCCTCCTGCTACACCGATTCCATGCTGATCAAACGGTGCGCAGGGTGTTCGGAGCCGGGTGTCGATCTGTGCCGCAGGTGCAGGTTCGCGCTCGTTGCGTCATCCCCGGTGACCACCTCGTCCGGCATTCTCGCAGCAACCGAATTCAGTGGTTTGGGCAAAGAACTGATCGTCGGGTTGAAGTACCGAAATCGCCGCCACCTCGCCGTACACCTCGCGAGTCAGCTCAGCCGTCGGCTCGATGCCACCCAGATCGATGTCATCACCTGGGCGCCCACCAGCCGTTCCAGGGTTCGTGGTCGTGGGTACGACCAGGCCGAACTGCTGGCTCGCGCGCTCGCCGCGCTGTGGCGCAAACCGTGTCGGCGGATGCTCTTTCGGCGCCACGGCGTCACCCAGACCGGACTGAACAGGGCCAGCCGACTGATCGGGCCGGAGTTCGTCACCCGGCCGGTCGCACGTTCGCATCGGTCGCGGTCTGCGACCCGCGCACCACGGGTCCTCGTCGTCGACGACGTCGTGACCACCGGATCCACCCTGCTCGCAGCCCGGGCGGCGCTCCTCGCGGCGGGTGCGCGTTCGGTGGTGATGGCTGCCGTTGCCGCCACGCCGGACACCTCGCGCCGTTCGAGGGGATACCGGTCGGCCCTTCGTCAATCCAGTCCGGCCAGCCGTTCGACGGTGGCAATGGCGGGTGCGGCATCCGCGTCGACGACCACGCCGTACATACCCAGTGCGTCGGCTGCCGCGACGTTGGTGGCAACGTCGTCCAGGAATGCCGTTCGCCCGGCCGTTGCGCTCAGTCTGGTGAGGGCCAACTCGTAGATGGCCGGGTTGGGCTTGCGTAACCCGACCTCGTGGCTGTCGACGATGTCGTCGAAGAGGTCCTCGTACGGCATCAGGTTCCTCCACAGATCGCGGAACTCGCGGATGTTGTTGGTCAGGATGGCGATGGCCAACCCCGCGCTGCGCAGACGTGCCGCGAGGTCCATCATCTCCACGTTCGGCTGAAAGGTCATCAGCGGTGGCGATGTGGCCTGTTCCGGGTCGATCGCCGGTCGAGCGGGCAGCTCGATGCCGGCGGACGCGAACGCCTCGCCGTTCAGTTGCTGGCACTCGGCGAACGTGATCTCACCGCGCTCCAGCCGGTGCCACGGATGATCGTTGTCAGCGCCGTAGTCGCCCATGAAGATTCGTTGTGCAGCTGCGGCCTGGTCGGGGGGAAAGCGGCTCGTGAAGTCGCTGTGCCTTCCGTTGTGCATGAGCACACCGCCGAGGTCGAAGATGACTGCATCGATGTTCCGCTGACTCATGCTCGCATGCTTGCACGGCACTGCCCGAGACGTCATCTCCTGCGCCGCTAGGCTTGAAACTCGCATGGGCATCCTCGATCGCATCCTCCGCGCTGGTGAAGGCAAGAAACTGAAGGCCCTCGAAGGCCTCGTTCCTGAAATCAACGCGCTCTCCGACTCAACCAAGGCGCTGTCCGACGTCGCCTTGAAAGCCAAGACCGGCGAATTCCGCGAGCGCATCGCCAATGGCGCGTCCCTGGACGATCTCCTCGTCGAATCGTTCGCTGTCACCCGAGAAGCAGCCCTGCGTACCATCGGCCAGCGCCACTACGACGTGCAGTTGATGGGCGGCGCAGCGCTGCACTTCGGCTGGGTGGCCGAGATGAAGACCGGCGAAGGCAAGACCCTCGTCTCCACCCTTCCCGTGTACCTGAACGCGCTCGGCGGCAAGGGCGTCCACCAGATCACCACGAACGACTACCTCGCCCGACGCGACGCCGAGTGGATGGGCCAGATCCACCGCTGGATGGGCCTCGACGTCGGCCTCGTCATTCCCGGCTTCAACGAGAGCCCAGCCGAGAAGCGGATCGCGTATGCAGCCGACATCACCTATGGAACGAACAACGAGTTCGGCTTCGACTACCTGCGCGACAACATGGCGCCGACCCTCGATGCCAAGACCCAGCGTGGACACAACTACGCGATCGTCGACGAAGTCGACTCGATCCTGATCGACGAAGCCCGTACGCCGCTGATCATCAGTGGGCGGATGGCCGACGCTGCCAAGCTCTACTACCGCTTTGCCTCCGTGGTCCGTTCGCTGAAACGAGACGTCGACTACGAGGTCGAAGAGGACAAGCGGATCGTGGTCCCGCTCGAAGACGGCATCGACAAGGTCGAGGCAGCGCTCGGGCTGGAGAACCTGTACGACGAAGTGCAGCAGAACCTGGTCCACCAGTTGCAGGTCGCATTGAAGGCCAAGGAGCTGTACAAGCGGGACAAGGACTACATCATCCAGAACGGCGAGGTGAAGATCGTCGACGAGTTCACCGGTCGTGTCCTCGAAGGTCGCCGCTGGAGCGAAGGCATCCACCAAGCCGTCGAAGCCAAAGAGGGCGTCAAGATCAAAGAGGAGAACCAGACCCTCGCCACGATCACCCTGCAGAACTACTTCCGGATGTACGACAAGCTGGCCGGCATGACCGGAACGGCCTCCACCGAGGCAGCCGAACTGATGAACACATACGGCTTGGCTGTCGTGCCGGTCCCGACCAACAAGCCACTCGGGCGGGTCGATCAGCCCGACCTGATCTACAAGGCCGAGACAGCGAAGTTCGATGCCGTCGTCGACGACATCGCCGAGAAGTACGAAAAGGGCCAACCGGTCCTGGTCGGCACGATCAGCGTCGAAAAGAGCGAACACCTGTCTCGCGAGTTGGCCAAACGAGGCATCGATCACGAAGTGCTGAACGCCAAGCAGCACACCCGAGAGGCACAGATCGTCACCCAGGCCGGTCGTCTGCACGCGGTCACCGTCGCCACCAACATGGCCGGGCGCGGCGTCGACATCCTCCTCGGCGGCAATCCGGAGGGACTCGCCCGCGAGCAGGTGCTGCGCGAGGGTCACTCGCCCGATGTGATGGTCGACGGGTTCGAGCTGCCGCTGTCGTTGGAAGAGATGCCGGACGATTTCCAGTTGGCCCGCAAAGCTGCATTCGCCCGTTACGACGAACTCGTCGATCAGCTGAGCCGGTCGTGTCGAGCAGAGGGCGACAAGATCCGCGAACTCGGTGGGCTCTACGTGCTCGGTACCGAGCGCCATGACAGCCGCCGGATCGACAACCAGCTCCGCGGCCGCGCTGGCCGCCAGGGCGACCCCGGCGAGAGTCGCTTCTACCTCAGCCTCGACGACGAACTGATGCGGCTGTTCGCAACAGGTGCGCTGAGCTGGGTGATGGGTCGGGCCCTTCCCGATGACGAGGCCATCGAAGCAAAGATGGTCACCAAAGCAATCGAACGGGCCCAGGGCACTGTCGAGCAGCGCAACGGCGAGATCCGCAAGAACGTCCTCAAGTACGACGAAGTGATGAACGAGCAGCGCAAGGTGATCTACCAGCGCCGCGACCAGATCCTCGAGGGTCTCGATCTAAAGGCCGCGGCGATCGAGTACCTGGCCGACGCCGTCGACACACTGATCGACAGCCACTGCGTCAGCGACGCCGAGGACGAATGGGACATCGATGGTCTCGAGGTCGAACTGAAGTCGTTCTGGCCGACCGAGGTCACCGGCGAGCAGTTGAATGCGTGTCACGACACCAACGAGATGTACGACCTCGTGATGAAGGACGCGACGATCTACTACGAGCGTCGTGAGGAAGAACTCGGCGCGGAGGTGATGCGCGACGTCGAACGGCAGGTCATGCTGCGGATCATCGATCAGCGCTGGCGTGAGCACCTCGAGGAGATGGATTACCTCCAGGAGGGCATCAACCTGCGGGCGATGGGCCAGAAGGATCCGCTCACCGAGTGGCAGCGTGAAGGCTTCGAGATGTTCGGCTCACTGATGAAGGGTGTCGCCCAGGACTTCGTCCGCTACGTGATGCACGTCCAGGTCGTTCGCAACGAGGACGTCGCTCCGGTCGTGCAGAACATCCAGCAGACGTCTGCCGACGATCAGTCGTCGGGGTTTGCCTCCGCTGCGCAATCCGCCGTTGCATCGGGCGACATCGAACCGGACGCCGTTGCTGCACCGGCTCCGACCAAGCAACAACCGGTCGTCAACGACGAATGGTCGAAGACCCCGCGCAACGCTCCGTGCCCCTGTGGGTCCGGCAAGAAGTTCAAGATGTGCCACGGCGCAACGTTGTCGTAGCCAAGCGCCACACCGCAGCCGAGAGCACCCGAGAACAGCCCAGGACTTCATGCGCGATTTTTCCGACGACCTCAAGGATCTCCGACGCCGACTCGACGAGGCCGAGTCGTATCTGAAGATCACCGACAACCGGGCCCGGCTCGCCGAGCTCGAGTTCGAGGTCTCGCGCCCCGACCTCTGGGACGATCAGGACTTCGCCAAGAAGATCAACACCGAGTACTCGAACATCAAGAACGACATCGACACGTTCGACCATCTGGCCGCCGATGTCGAGGACGCCGAAGTCCTGCACGAGATGGCCCGTGAGGCCGACGACGCCAGCCAGGAGCCGGACCTGGTCGAGGCTGTCGCCAAGACATCGGCCACGCTGAGTCAGCTCGAGCTGCGCAGCCTGTTCACCGGTGAACACGACGAACTGGACTGCATCGTGCAGATCAACGCCAAAGACGGTGGTGTCGACGCCCAGGACTGGAGCGAGATGCTGCTGCGGATGTACGGCCGGTGGGCCGAACGGCGGGGCATCGACTTCGAGATCGACGGTGTGTCAGAGGGGACCGAGGCAGGCATCCTGTCGGCCGAGTTCACGCTGACGGGTCGCTACGCGTACGGATTGATGACCAGTGAGCGGGGCACGCATCGCCTGGTGCGGATCAGCCCGTTCGACAACCAGGGTCGCCGCCAAACGAGCTTCGCGGCGGTGCAGGTCTGGCCGGTGCTGGAGGACCCGGACGTCGAACTGAACGAGTCCGAGGTGCGGATGGAGGTCTACCGGGCGAGCGGGGCCGGCGGCCAGCACATCAACAAGACCTCGTCGGCAGTGCGGTTGATCCACGAGCCGACCGGTCTGGTCGCGGCGTCTCAGGAAGAGCGCAGCCAGTTGCAGAACCGGGAGAAGGCGATGAATCGCCTGCGCACGATGATCGCGGCCAAGATCGAAGAAGAGCATCAGGCCGAACTGGACCGGATTGCCGGCAAGCAGGCGCAGGTCGGCTGGGGCAGCCAGATTCGCAGTTACGTGATGCAGCCCTACCAGATGGTCAAAGACCTGCGCACCGAGGTGGAGTCCGGCAATGTCGCGGCAGTGCTCGACGGTGATCTCGACATGTTCATGGAGGGTTTCCTCCGCCATCGCCGACGCGACGCCGACCCGGCATGAGTTCTTCCAGGTAGCGCTGCACCGATCGCGCCCTCGGTGCGGCGATGAGCGCCCGGGCCGCTCACACTCACACCGAGGGCGCGGTTCGTGCGGTCGGGCGCGGTTCGTGGCGGGTGCCCTCGTATCGCTGTCACGCGCTGGTAGCTTTTGACGTCCCCACGAAGCCATGCCCGCCACGACGGCATACCCAGCCACGAAGCCGCCTGTTCGGCCGAGGAGCCCCCTTGATTCGCCTCGAGAACGTCACGAAGATCTACAACTCGGAAGTCACCGCGCTGCGTGACGCCACATTCGAAGTGGCCAAAGGCGAGTTCGTGTTCCTCGTTGGTCCGTCGGGTTCGGGGAAGAGCACGCTGCTGCGGATGATGAACCGCCAGGAGCGTCCGGAGAAGGGCGCCGTGTGGGTCGCCGGCCGCAACATCAACGAGATGCCTGACGGAAAGGTGCCGCACCTGCGGCGCAACATCGGCAACATCTTCCAGGACTACAAGTTGCTGTTGAACAAGACCGTGCACGAGAACGTGGCGTTCGCGCTCGAGGTCATCGGCCGGCCCAAGCACGTCATCCGCCAGCAGGTACCGGCCGTGATGGATCTGGTCGGCCTGGCCGGAAAGGAAGCACGTTTCCCGCATCAGCTGTCCGGCGGCGAGCAGCAACGTGTGTCGATCGCGCGGGCCTTCGTCAACCGTCCACTGATCCTGCTCGCCGACGAGCCGACGGGCAACCTCGACCCCGGCACGGGCGAGGGCATCATGCGCCTGCTCGACCGGATCAACAAGACCGGAACCACCGTGGTGATGGCAACGCACGACCAACGCATCGTCAACATGATGCGCAAGCGCGTGATCCAGATGGATCGCGGCATCATCGTGCGCGACCAGGCCCGAGGGGTGTACGAGTAGATGTGGTCACGACTGCAATACACCTTCCGCGAGACCGGGGCGAGTCTGCGCCGCAACGTCACGCTGACGGTGGCCGCGATCCTCACCTCGGCCGTCTCGCTGTTCCTGGTCGGCGGCACGTTCATGGTCCAGCGCGGTTTCGACAACCTGTTGTCGAAGTGGGCGGGGGGCGTGCAGATGATCGTGTACGTCAACGCGAACGCATCAGATACCAATGTGGCCGCGATCAAGACTGCGCTCGAGCAGAACTCGACGGTCATCGACACCTCGAAACTCGACTACTTCGACAAGACCCAGTCGCTGGCTGAAGCAAAGCGACTGTTCGCGGCCGACCCGAGTGCCTTCGCGCTGTTGAACAAGGACAACATCCCGACCGAGTTCAAGGTGGTGCCGCGTGCAGGCAAGCTCGACCTGCTCGTGCAGCTTGCGAACAGCTTCCGGACGCAGATCCCGAAGGTGGACAAGGTCGTGCTCGCCCGCGATCAGGTCGAGCAGATCGCCAAGCTCCGCGACTTCGTGCAGACGGTGACCGTCGGGTTGTCGATCCTGCTGCTGGTCGGCGCGCTGATCCTGATCTGGACGACGATCCGCACGGCGATGTTCGCCAGACGGCGCGAAATCGAGGTGATGAAGCTCGTTGGTGCCACGAACTGGTTCATCCGAATACCGTTCATGCTCGAGGGCCTGATCCAAGGTCTGATCGGTGGTCTGCTGTCGTGCGGATTCCTGCTCTTCTTCAACCGGTTGTGGACCAACGGCGTGGTCAAGTTGAAGGGCGACAACGGTTTCATCGCGCTCGTCGTCAGCGACAGTTTCCTCAACAGCGTGATGTTCGGTGTCGTCATGTTCGGCATGGTCGCCGGTGCAATCGCGTCCGGCGTCGCCGCCAGTCGCTTCCTCGACGTCTGACGCGCTCCGAGATCTCGGCTCGTCACGGTCAGCACTAGGTTCGCGTCATGTACTCAGAGATCATCTACGACGTCGCTGATTCGATTGCAACAATCACACTGAACCGGCCGGCGCAGTTGAACGCGTTCACCAATCGGATGATGCACGAGGTCATCGACGCGTTCGATGTGATCGATGCCGACGACGATGTCCGCGCCGTGATCGTCACCGGCGCCGGCCGCGGATTCTGCGCGGGCGCCGATCTCTCCGGTGGCGGCGAGACGTTCGCCAGTGGCGGGAGCGATGTGCAGACCGATGCCGGCGTGCCACGAGATGGTGGGGGACTGGTGTCGCTGCGCATCTTCGAATCGACCAAGCCGGTGATCGCCGCGATCAACGGTGCAGCGGTCGGCGTCGGGGTGACGATGACGCTGCCGATGGACATCCGCCTCGCATCCGTCTCATCGAAGTTCGGCTTCGTGTTCGCCCGACGCGGCATCGTCCCCGAGGCCTGTTCATCATGGTTCCTGCCTCGCTTGGTCGGCATCAGTCAAGCTGCCGAATGGGTCTACACGGGCCGCGTGTTCGGCGCCGAGGAGGCGCTGCACGGTGGTCTCGTACGCAGCCTGCATCCCGGTGACGACCTGATCTCGGCAGCACGTGCGATCGCAACCGAGATCGTCGAGAACACAGCACCGGTCTCCGTTGCACTGTCGCGCCAGATGATGTGGCGGATGCTCGGCGCCGATCACCCGATGCAGGCCCACCGAGTCGATTCGCGTGGCATCCAATTACGCGGTCGCAGCGCCGATTCTCGTGAGGGCGTGACGAGCTTCCTGGAGAAGCGACCAGCGGTTTTCACCGACCGCGTCAGCGATGGCCTGCCGCAGATCTTTCCCGATTGGCAAGATCCTCCGTTCCGCTGAACTCCCTCCGTGGGAACTCGACGAACCGCGTGACCCGGAACAGTGACACGTATCACTTCAGTGACAGGAACAAAGCGCCGATAGCTCTTGTTGTCAGGGTTGAGTCAAGTTCGTAACAACGTGCTCTGCACCATCGACTGTATGGACAAGCGGAACATGAAAAACCAGAGAAGAGAACAATGCGATGAGCACAATTTTGAACGAGCGGATCGAGACCGGCGATGTGATCGAGTTGGACCGTGACGGTGAGCTGATCTCCGCTCTCGTCCTGCTGGCCACCGACGACGCAGTGATCCTCGATGCGTGTGACGACACCACCCCGTTCGTCGTCCGACGCGGCGACCTTGTCGAGTACCGCCTGTTCCACCCCGAAGCAGCCTGAATCTCGGGGGAAACCTCGTCGGAGGGCCCCAGTAGGCTCACCGGAATGTCCGATCAGCCCGCTGCCACGTTCTACGAGGCGGTCGGCGGAATGGGCTTGTTCGAGCGACTGGTCGACGCCTTCTACGACGGTGTCGAAACCGATGACGTGTTGGCACCGTTGTATCCGGAGGCCCCGGACTTCACCGGCGCGCGTCACCGGTTGACGTTGTTCCTGGCGCAGTACTGGGGTGGCCCGACGACGTACAGCGACGAACGGGGGCATCCGAAGTTGCGGATGCGACACTTTCCGTTCCCGATCGGCCCGCTGCAGCGCGACCGCTGGCTGGTCCACATGTTGCACGCCGTCGATCTCTGCGGCCTCGACGACGTCCACCGTCAGATGTTGATCGACTACTTCGTGTCGGCTGCTGAGCACATGCGCAACGACACCGGGTTGCCGATCACGAGTGCGAGCTATCCCCGATGACACCGTCGTTCCGGCCACCGTCGTTCCGGCCAGCGTCGTTCCGGGTGCGGCCAGCGTCGCTCGGGGTGCGGTCGACCGGCCGGAGTGCGTAACACGCGATGGCTGCTGCTGCGGCAGCATTCAGCGAGTTGACGCCCGCCATCATCGGGATACTGGCGTGAAGGCTCGACGCTGCGAGCAGGTCGGCGCTCAGCCCCGCTCGTTCGGAACCGATGACGAGCATCACCCGCTGTCGCATCGAGGGCAGAACGGCGTGCAACGGCACAGCGCCGTCGGCAACGGTCAGCGCAACGACGAGGGTCCCAGCGCTGCGAGCATCCGCGACGACGTCGACGATGGAACCGGTCCGCGCAAAGGGCAGTACGAACGAATTGCCCATCGACACCCGCAGTGCTCGGCGCGCCAGCGGATCTGCGCTGGTGCGGTCGAGCAACAAGCCGCCCCAACCGAGCGCCGCCGCGCTCCGTACCACGGTCCCGACGTTGACCGGATTGTCGACAGCTTCGAGGACGACGACGCGCCGTTGACCGATCACCGCGTCGACACCGATCGGTTGCGGTCGTCGGAACACCGCGACGATCGACAGAGGGACACCCAGGCCCATGCCCCCTCGGCGCACGTCCTGGCTCGCGCCGAACACGGGGATCTCCGGATTGAAACGTCTGATGACGTCGGGCGGATCCGACGCATCGACGAATGCGGACACCGGCTCGCATCCGGCTGTCAGCGCGCGTTCCACGACGAGGTCGCCCTCGGCGATGAACATGCCTGCGGCAACGTTCTCGCGGCGATCGGAACGGGTGTTCAGCCCACGCTCGCGCATCCGGAAGATCGCGATCCGAGCATCGTTCGGATCGTCGATGATGATCATCGGGCCGAGCTCAGAACAACCATTGGTAGGGCGACCAGTCCGGATCGCGCTTCTCGAGGAACGATTCGCGGCCCTCCTGCGCCTCGTCGGTCATGTAAGCGAGTCGGGTCGCCTCGCCGGCGAACAGTTGCTGTCCGACAAGGCCGTCGTCGATCAGGTTGAACGAGTACTTGAGCATCCGCTGCGCAGTGGGACTCTTCGAGTTGATCCTGCGGCCCCACTCGAGCGCCGTGGCCTCCAGATCGGCATGATCCACGACGGCGTTGACCATCCCCATCCGATGTGCGTCCTCGGCCGAGTACTCGTTGCCGAGGAAGAAGATCTCCCTCGCGAACTTCTGACCCACCTGACGGGCGAGATAGGCGGAACCGAAGCCTCCATCGAAACTTGCCACGTCGGAATCGGTTTGCTTGAACCGGGCGTGTTCGCGGCTGGCGATGGTGAGGTCGCTGACCACGTGCAGGCTGTGCCCGCCCCCGGCGGCCCACCCCGGCACGACGCAGACGACCACCTTGGGCATGAACCGGATCAACCGCTGAACTTCCAAGATGTGCAGTCTCCCGGCGCGGCCCGGTTCGATGCTTGCCGCCGTTTCTCCGAGCGTGCCGTCCCCCGATTCGACGGTGTACTTGTACCCGTCGCGACCCCGGATTCGCTGATCGCCGCCACTGCAGAACGCCCACCCTCCGTCCTTGGCAGACGGACCGTTGCCGGTCAGCAGGACGCAGCCGACGTCGGTACTCATCCGGGCATGATCGAGGGCCGTGTACAACTCGTCGACAGTGTGCGGGCGGAACGCATTGCGGATCTCCGGCCGGTCGAACGCGATCCTCACCGTTCCGTGGGCGACGGCACGATGGTACGTGATGTCGGTGAATGTGAAGCCGGGGACGTCACGCCAGGCCGTTGGATCGAAGATTTCGGAAACCACCGCGCCATGTTGGTGCCTGCTCCGATTTCTTGCAACAACGCCGATCGGCAAGTGGATCGGCGAGAGGATCGGCGAGACTCGTGGGCATGACAGGTCTGCAGATCTTCGGCATTCCGGGGCTTCCGGAAATCGAGCCGGGTCACGACATCGCCGAACTGGGAATGCGCGCCGCTGCCGCGGCCGGTACGCCGTTGCTGAGCGGTGACGTACTGGTGGTGACGAGCAAGATCGTCAGCAAGGCCGAGGGTCGGGTCGTGCGCCTCGACGAGGTCGAGCCGTCGCCGTTCGCAATCGCATGGTCCGAGCAGTGGGGCAAGGATCCTGCCGTCACCGAGATCGTACTGCGTGAATCGAAGCGTGTCGTCCGCCAGGTCGGGCCGATCCTGATCACCGAAACCCATCACGGCTTCGTCTGTGCCAACTCGGGCGTCGATCAGTCGAGCAGCGGCGGACTCGGACTGGCGCTGCTGCTGCCGGTCGATTCCGATGCAAGCGCGAGGGTCATCCGTCGCAGCCTGCTCGCGGCGGGCCTCGACATCGCGGTCGTGATCAGTGACACATTCGGCCGAGCATGGCGAGAGGGGCAGACCGACATCGCGATCGGCGTGGCCGGCATCCAACCGATCCTGAGCTACATCGGCAAGGTCGATCCGCACGGGCACGAATTCCGTGTCCAAGCTCTGTGCACTGCCGATGAACTCGCCGGCGCCGCTGAATTGGTCAAAGGTAACCTCAGCCGTTTGCC
>JAYTRT010000557.1:0-4007 GCA_043746045.1 Actinomycetota bacterium
CAGCGAGTCTCCACGATTTCGCGAGCCGATCAGATCCTGGTTCTGGAGGACGGCGAGACGGTCGGTATCGGTACCCACGAGGACCTGCTCGAGACCTGCCCGACCTACAAGGAGATCGTCGATTCACAGATCGCCACGGAGGCCGCAGCATGAGCAAGAAGCAGCCGGAGATCAACCCGTTCGACAAGGACAGCGCGGACGAGCACGAGATCAAGCTCGATCGCTCGGAGATGCGTGCACCCCCCGGTCCGGGCCGGATGGGCGCGGCAGGAATGCCCGCTGAGAAGTCGAAGGACTTCGGCGCATCGACCAAGCGCCTGCTGAACCGGATGCGCGAGGAGCGCCTCGGTTTCATCGGCGTGATCGTGCTCGCATTGGGCAGCGTCTTTCTGGCTGTGCTCGGACCGCGCATCCTCGGTCA
Organism: Actinomycetota bacterium; assembly: GCA_043746045.1. GTDB lineage: Bacteria > Actinomycetota > Acidimicrobiia > Acidimicrobiales > Ilumatobacteraceae > WLMZ01. The sequence goes on from JAYTRT010000557.1 coordinate 422, forward strand.
CGGCACCGACCTGATCTTCAAGGGTCTGCGCAGCGGGCAGGGAATCCGCTTCTCGGCGCTGCACCACACCCTCTACCTCGTCGCCTTCATGTATGCGGGTTCGGCCGTGCTGCAGTACATGCAGTCCTTCGTCCTGGCCGGAATCGTCCAGCGCACGATGCGTCGACTGCGTCGCGACGTCGAGGACAAACTCAACCGAGTCCCACTGAGCTACATCGATCGTCAGCCTCGCGGCGACCTGCTCAGCCGTGTCACCAACGACATCGACAACATCTCGCAGAGTCTGCAGCAGACGCTGAGCCAGTTGCTGACGTCCATGTTGATGCTCACCGGCGTGCTGATCATGATGCTGATCATCTCGCCGATCCTGGCGCTCGTCGCCGTCGTCACGATTCCGCTGTCGCTGTTGACGGTGAAGGGCATCGCCCGGCGTTCACGGGCCCGCTTCATCGACCAGTGGAAGCACACCGGCATGCTCAACGCGCAGGTCGAGGAAGCGTTCACGGGCCACTCGATCGTCAAGGCCTTCGGGCGTCAGCGCGAGGTCGAGGCCCGGTTCCTGGCCAAGAACGAAGAGCTCTACCAGGCCAGCTTCGCGGCGCAGTTCGTGTCCGGCATCATCCAGCCGGCGATGATGTTCCTGAGCAACTTGAACTACGTTGCGATCGCCGTGATCGGCGGCCTGCGTGTGTCGTCGGGGGCGATGTCGCTCGGCGACGTCCAGGCATTCATCCAGTACTCGCGTCAGTTCACCCAGCCGCTGACCCAGGTCGCGGCGATGATGAACGTCCTCCAGTCCGGCGTCGCATCCGCCGAGCGGATCTTCGAGTTGCTCGACGCCGATGAGCAGAAGCCCGACGACACCATCCCTGCGCTCGTCGACGTGCCCCGCGGTCGGGTCGAGTTCGAGCACGTCTCGTTCTCGTACGACCCCGAGACGCCGTTGATCAAGGACCTCTCGCTCGTCGCCGAGCCGGGTCGTACCGTTGCCATCGTCGGGCCGACGGGTGCAGGCAAGACCACACTGGTCAACCTGATCATGCGCTTCTACGAGGTGAACGAGGGCCGGATCACACTCGACGGCGAGGACATCTCCAAGATGCGCCGCCGCGACCTGCGCGCCAACGTCGGCATGGTGCTGCAGGACACGTGGTTGTTCGGCGGAACCATTCGCGAGAACATCGCCTACGGCAACCTCGACGCAACCGAGGAACAGATCCAGGCCGCAGCCAAAGCGACGTATGTCGACCGGTTCGTGCACTCGTTGCCGGATGGTTACGACACCATCGTCGACGACGAAGGTGGCAGTGTCAGCGCCGGTGAGAAGCAGCTGCTGACCATCGCCCGCGCCTTCCTCGCCAACCCGACGATCCTGATCCTCGACGAGGCCACCAGTTCGGTCGACACCCGTACCGAAGTCCTCATCCAGCGCGCGATGAACGCGCTGCGATCCGAGCGGACCAGCTTCGTGATCGCGCACCGGCTGTCAACGATCCGAGACGCCGACACCATTCTCGTCATGGACGCGGGACAGATCGTCGAGCAGGGCAACCACGAGGAGTTGCTCGCTCGCGGTGGCGCCTACTTCACGTTGTACAACGCGCAATTCGCGGCACCCGCCGCTCAGGTCAGTTGACGCTCGCCTGTCCACCGGACGCGATCCGTACGGTGGGGAGATGAACGATCCTGAGCCTGCTGATCGCCAGTCGACCGGGCCCGGGTCGATCGCTGGTTTCTACGACGCCTGGGCCGTCGACTACGACGCTGCCCACGCGGACTGGCGGGCGTCGGTCGTCGCCCAGGGCGCGTTCCTGGCCGATGCGCTCGGGCTGCGCGGCGTCGGTCCTGCGCAGCGAGTGCTGGACTGCACGTGCGGCATCGGCACACAGGCAATCGGTCTGGCACTAAACGGGTACACGGTGTGCGGAAGCGACATCAGTTCGGCCGAGATCGCACGGGCCCGGCTCGAGGCATCGAACTTCGATGTCACGGCCGAGTTCGCAGTCGCCGATCTGCTCCACCTGTCGTCGTCGTTGCCGACCGGTTGGAACCCGTTCGACGCTGTCCTGTCGGCCAACTCGTTGACCCATCTGCCCGACGAGGAGACGCTGATCGCAGCGTTCGCGCAGATGGTCGCGGTCTGTCGGCCCGGCGGAATCATCGTGGTGACGAACCGAGACTACGACGACTGCGACTCCGCCGAGCGCCCGATCTCGACGCCGGTGCAACTGTCCGTCGCAGCCGATGTCAGCCGGGCCAGCTTCCAACTGTGGGACTGGGCCGAAGACGGCCGCTCGTACCGGATGGAAGACGTGCTTCTCACCCGCCCGGTCGGCGAGCCCGATGCGGCGTGGACGGCACGCAGCCGTTCGACCACGCTCTACGCCTGGCGGCGCGCCGACATCGAACGCGCGGTAACAGCCGCCGGCCTCACCGATATCGAGTGGACCCACCCGCAGATCGCCGACCCGCAGACATCATGGCAACCGATCGCCACGATGCACACCCCCGAGAAACTTCTCCGAGCGTTTTCGACCCCTATAGCGCGCTTTTGACACGTCGGAACGCGTGGGTCACCAGTATTCCTCGAAGTGGATGTTGCCTCTGCTCTTGCGATGGTCGAGGGTGAAGCCTCGTTCGGCGAGGAGTTGGACGACGCCGGTGACCTCGGGATACCGAGTTGCGCCGTCGACCTCTTCGGGCAGGCCGATCATCGCCGGGTTGCCGCACAGGAACATGTGGGTCGTCGTTGGGTCGAGGTCGAAGCCGTAGTCGTCCGTGAGTGCGCCCGAGCTGATCAGGTCCTGGAGGTACCGTTTGGGAGTATCGGCTTCGCGAGTTGGCATCGGCAGATAGCGGTAGTTCGGGTACTGCGACTCGAGCTTGCGGTGCTGTTCGATGTAGCCGAGGTCGGCCCACTTCCGCACCGAGACCGCTGAGACGATCGGGCCGCGATGGCCTTTGCGCAACAGCTCGGTGACCATCGCGTTGTGCGGTGCTTCACCGGTGCCGGTCGAGAAGAACAACAGTGCATTGGTCGGATCGGTGACGGGGTCCAGCGTGTACCGCCCGGCAACTTTCGGGCCGAGGTAGATCCGGTCGCCCGGCCGCTTGCAGGCCAGGCGAGGCGTCAGGCCGGGAACGTTGTCCGGGGTCGGGGGGACGAGGACGATGTAGAACTCGAGCTCGTCGGCATCGAGATCGCCGGTCAGATATCCGTGGTCGTCCCACATCCGGCTCGAGATCGAGTACGAGCGACGCACCATCTTGTCCCAGCGCGTGTCGAGCTGTTCGTCCTCGGCATCGTCGATCCGTTCCTCCCAGTAACCGAGACCGAGTGACGCGTATTGTCCGGGTAGGTGCGAGACGTCGCCATGATCCGGGCGGACGCGCAGCACCCAGAGATCCGAGTGCGTCGGTTCGAAGTGGGTGATCGTCGCGTTGTAGTGCTCGGTGCGCAGTTCGTCGATGACGCCCGTGAACCCGCGCCGGCGTTCAGCGATCGACGGCGGCGGAGTGATGGTCAGTTCGGGAAAGAGCTTTGCGACCTCGGTGACGTTCGCGCCCTCGAGGAAGATGACCGCAC
>JAYTRT010000558.1:0-4005 GCA_043746045.1 Actinomycetota bacterium
ACGCTGACGATCACCACGGTCAACGGTGTCATCCCGTTCCGGCGAATCGCTCGATCGCCGATCAGGGTCATCGGCACGACCCACACGATCAGCCCGACAAGGAGAACAGACAGGACCGATGTCGCACCGAGAGGAACACGCGACGATCGCACCGCGAAGATCGAGAGTCCGACGAGCGCCGGAACGGCGACCGCAGCAATGCTGTTCCGGCGACCGGCGAGCAGACCTCGAATGGCGACTTCGGACGGCGCCGTTCGTCCGGATGTCGACGGTGCCGTTTCAGGAAGAGCGCTCATGGCGTCGGGACGAACACTGCGATGAAGTCACGAGTGTCTTCGGTGAGCCATCTGTCTCCGGTGTGCTGCATCCCGCTCAACAACTGCTTTCCTGTGGTGTGACCGGCGGCATCCGTCGAATAGGTGTTGAACTGCACCCACTCCTGGTTGATCTCGAGCTGCATCCCGCGAATTGCGCCCGCCCGCACCAAGGTGTCGGCAAGGGCTTCGATCGACAGCCCTGGGCCCCCGACCCACAAGATCTGACCGTCGGCCGTGATCCCGGCTCCGGAACGCCACACGGCGCTCTTGTTGGCGGGCCCGGTGAAACCCCAGCTCCGGTTCGAGTCGGTGGCGAGCCCCGGCACTGCGGCACCACCGTCGACGATCAGGTCGAGGTTCTGACGGGCAGAATCGAGCGACGCCGACGGCTGGATGTCACGTCCCCACAGACCGATGTTCGGAACCCCGTTCGAGTCGATCGCGAACGTCGCTCCACCGACTCGCATCGGCTGAAGCTCTCGTCCACCGAGCAGCAGCCCGCCGCCGGAATCCTTCAATCGGAACCCGCCGGCGAACGCCGCGAACAGCTGGGATTGACGATCGGCTTCGACGTGGTCCGGCCTGTCCCACGGCGCACCGGGGATCTTCGTGCCGGGATATTGGCGGAAGTGGAAGATGGTCGGATCGAACCGCACCACCGCATCGAGCGACGACGTGTGGACGGAGTCGGGGCGGATGTCGGTGACATATGCACCCACCTGACCGTTCACCAACGGACCGAAGGGAGTCCATTGGCCCTCGCCGGCGATGGGCGTCGCTGCGGGAGTTTGCAGCGGCGCCGGCGCCGAGGCGACCGGTGCGCTCGACGGGGTGGGCGCCGGCTGAGCGGGCGTCGTCACGGGTGCCGCGACCGCCGGGGCGACGGACGAGGCGATGGTCGGGGGCTCGACAGCGACGTCGCCCGCCACGCTGGATGTGGGTGACGGGGTGGTGGTGGAGACGACGGCCGTTGCGGCAGTGGAACTGACCGGTGCCGCCGCCGTCGTCGTTGACGGCACACGGCTGCTCGATGGTGCGACGGCCGGACCGCTGTCAGCCGCCGTCCCAGTGTGAACGGTGTCGGCCGAGAACGACGGAAGTGCAGACTGACCGGGCTGACCGCCGAGCGGTGCTTGATGATGGTCGTACCAGTACCGTTCGATGCGGTCGACGACCGTGCCGAGGTGGTGATCGCGTGCCCACTCCACCGTTCGCGCCTGCAGGCTGTCGCTTCCGGGGCCGGTCAGCGCGCCCGCGTACGAGTAGCCCACGCCGAGCAACAGCACGGCGACGGTCAATGCTGTCGCGCGCAGCAGCGGGTGCCGCAGGACGCGACCGATGGGTCCTTTGCGACGCTGACGTGGAGGATGATCCGGTGGCAGCGTCACGGTGCCGCGGTCTGCTGGCGCACCGCCGACGGGGCGCGCCGACAACGGGTCGATCATGAATGCACCGGACCTGTCGTGCGAAAACCCATCACTCATCGCGACCCATGGTCAAAACGATATGTTCCCGAGAACCTCTTGCGAGCGGCATGGACCCGCCTTTTACGGGGGCTCTCAGAAATGGTGACGCTCACGTCAGCCGGGACGACTGGCCCCGACCAGGCCTGCCCAGTCGACGTTGGCGACCTCCACGAACTTCCCCGGCGCAGGTGCCTGGATCTCCTGTCCGTTGCCGATGTAGATCGCGACGTGGCTGATCGGTTGGTAGAAGAACAACAGGTCACCGGGCTGGATGTCGGCAGTGGCCACGTGCGGCGTCGTGGCGAACTGCTGCGCTGATTGATGGGGTATCGAAATGCCCGCCTGAGCCCAGGCGTATGACGTGATACCGGAGCAATCGAACGCCACACCCGGCGAGGCCATCGCGAACTGGTACCTCACACCGAGTTGGCTCCGTGCAGCAGCGATGGCGATCTCGGCCCTGCTGCTGACGGGCGGTGCGGCAGGGGCAGTGGTACCACCGGCCACCGATGGCGTGCCGTCAGAGCCGGTCCCCGAACTGCCGCTCGCACCGGAGGTGGCCGAAGACGACCCCCCGAAGTCGCCTCCGGTCGCAGTGGGCGCAGCGGTGGTGACTGAGGCCTTCTTGCCGACTTGCGGCGTGACGGCTGGAACGACGGGAGCCTGAGCGGCGCCGGCAGGGGTTGGAGACTTCGTCGGCGGCACGCCCTGATTCTGGGCTGCCTGATTCTGGGATGCCAACTTCGCTGCAGCCTTGTCGGCGGCGGCCTGCTCGGCCGCTCTGGCCTGCTGAACCGCAGCCGCGTGGGCCGCATCAGCGGCAGCCTGTTCGCGTTGCTGTTCCTGCACCAACAGCACACCGAGGGTCGCCTGGTCCTTGGCCAATTCGTCCTGGTACGCCTGGCCGGCCTGCTTCGTGCGATCGAGTGCATCTGAAGCCTGGCTCGCCAATCGGGTCGCCTTCTGCTGCTTGGCCTGCAGATCCGCTTGCGCATGATTCTGCTGTGCGAGCAGTGCGTTGTAGTCGTCGGTGGTCGCGGCGCCGGCGTTGACTGCCGTGCGGACCAGTTGCTCACGCTGCAGGCTGTCGGTGGCGCTCGACGTATCCCCGAACATCGCCAAGCCACCGCTGTCTCCGCCGGTGAACTGCTGGACTGCGACCGACGCAAGTTGCGTCTGCAGCGACGAGAGTTGCACCGACTGGGCATCGATCTGCTTCTGACTGTCGGCGATCTGGCTGTCGAGCTGTGCCTTCTCGTTCAAGAACCCGAGGTACTCCTCGTTCAACTGCGAGGACTTCTGCTCCAAGGTTTTGATCGCGGCGAGGTCGTTCTTGACCTGCTGCTGCTGATCGGAGACGCCGTCCGCAGCAACCGGGAGCACCGCGAAGCCGGTCGAACCAGCACCGATGACGAGGATCATCGCGACGCCAACAGCTCGGTGAACACGAAGTGGGCGACGCATGATGGATCGGCAGCGTAGTCAAATATTACGGTCGTGTTGCGAAGTTGACGGATTTTCCTGTTCGAAACTGCTGACCGGAGGCTTTGCTGCACCCCCGAGGGGCGCGCAAAGCCTCCGGTGTTCGTCGGGTGTGGTCATCCGGGCCGCACGCTGGGCTCGGCCGAGCGACAGAGCGAGCAGACCGGCAACCGCAACGGGCGTGATCACCCACGCTGCGGCGACCTTTCCGATCACCAGCCATGTCAGCGCCGTTGCGAACACGACCCCGACCGCCATCGTCCAGTCGTCGCCGACGATGAAGTCGTACCAGAACAGCCCGATCTTCTTCAACACGTTCATCGTGCCGCCGCCCGCGTCGGCAGCAGGACGACGTCGTTACGCAGCGCTGCGACGTAGCCGAACGCGATGGCAGCCGTGAACGCGATCAGAGCCAGCACGAACACATCGCCACCCGGCCATGTGACCCCGGCGCCCTCCGCGGTCCAGAACATCCCGAATCCCGTCAACATCACGCCGACCCCGAACTTCAGCGTGTTCTCGGGCACGCGGCTGAGTGGCCGGTGCACGGCTGCACCGACGACGAGGACGAGCACGAGTGCTGCTGCTGCACCGAGCGCAGCCACGCCGATCCGGTGTTGAGCAGCGCCGAAGGTGACGACGATGAACGCGACCTCGAGACCTACGAGGAAGACCCCCTTGAACGCGAGCGTGAAGCCGTACCAGTCGAGCGGTCCACGCCCCCCACCCGCTGCCTGCAG
>JAYTRT010000559.1:0-4004 GCA_043746045.1 Actinomycetota bacterium
TGCGAAGGATCTCTGACCGACCACATGAGCCGACACGACATCTCCACCTGGCCCTGCTCGATCGCTCGCGCGGTCGCCGTCACCGGAGACCACTGGACCCCGCTCATCATGCGCGATGCGTTCTACGGTCTCAACCGCTTCGACCAGTTCCAGAGAAGCCTCGGCATGAGCCGCAACGTCCTCACCCGCCGGCTCAACAGCATGGTCGAGATCGGCCTCCTCGAACGCCGCCAGTACAGCACTCGGCCACCACGCCACGAATACGTCGTCAGCGACATGGGCACCGACTACTGGAAAGTCCTCGCTGCAATGGCCGCCTGGTCCGACACCTGGCTCACCGATGAGACGGGCCCGCCGATCCTGCTCCACCACGACACCTGCGGCCACCAGACCACAGCGAAGGTCGTCTGCGCACACTGCGACCAAATCCTCGACCTCGACCACATTTCCGCGACGCTCGGCCCCGGCTACCCCGACAAGCTCGAGAGCGCAGCACGCGCCACCGGCTTCTTCCGCGATGACGACTGAAGTTCTGGGTCCGATGCTTGAGGTTGGTGTTCATCTGCCGATGGAGTGGTGAGTAGGACACGGACTGTGGAGGGTTGTCAGGAAATGGTGGTGTCATCGATGGACATGTCGTTGTACCTGCGCCAGGTTCATGATCTTGATGTGTTGCGGGTTCTTCCGACTGCGGTGTTGGTCGCAGTGGACGGGCGCGTGATTTTCGGTAACCCGGCAGCGTTGAGTCTGTTCGGTGTCGCCGATCTGGCGGCTCTGGTGGCGCGCGAGGCCGCCCGCGCGCATGTCTTGGGTGAGGACGTCCTGAAGATCGAGGAGCGTCTCGCGGCGATCGCACTCGGCGAAGCCGTCGCCCAGTCTGTCCCCTACCGGATCCTTCGGCCTGATGGCACGGTCAGGGTTGTGGAATGGTCGACGTTGCCGATGCAGTTCGATGGCCGGCCGGCTCTGATCTACTCGATCGACGACGTGACTGTTCTGGCTGAGGCGCGTGATGCTCTCGCGGTTGCTGAACGCCACCAGCGCGACGTGATCGAAACGTTGGCCGAAGGTGTGATCGTGGTCGACTGCTTCGGTGTCTGCTCCGACGCCAACCCGTCGGCGGCGCGAATGTTGGGATTGAATTCCACCGCTGATCTGATCCACGCGCACGCTGACCTGATGCCGCTGCACACCGGGCAAGGCGGTGTGCTTGCCCGCGCCGATCATCCGGTGTGGCGCGCTCTGGAGAACGGTGAGTCTGTCCGCAACGAGGTGTACTCGGTGGTGTTCCCGCGTCGGGTCCGCCGGGTCCGGGTCTCGTCGATACCGATCGCTGGCACAACCGGCCAACCGGGGGGTGCGGTGATCACCTTTGACGATGTGACCGAGCAACTCGAGGCGGTCGAGCAGGTCGCCCGGAACGAAGTGCGGTTCCGGAAACTCGCGACGATCGCGCCCGTCGCCGTGTTCGAGACCGACGCTGCCGGCAGATGCACCTACGTCAACGACTGCTGGTGCGTGTTCGGTGGGCTCACGGCTGACGTCGCTGTCGGTGGCAGCTGGATCGATGCCGTGCAACCCGATGACCGCGGTCGTGTGCAGTTCGAGTGGCAACGCTCGATCGACACAGGTCAACGGTTCAAGTCGGAGTTCCGTTTCGGACGCCGCGGCCGAGCAGGGATTTTCGTGCACTGCGAAGCTGCGCCGATCAGAGCCGACGCTGGGTTCGTGACCGGCTGGATCGGCGCCGCAACCGATCTCACCGCCGAGCTCGCCCTGCGCGAGGGACTCCGTGACAGTGAGGCCCGGTTCCGGCTGCTGGTCGAGCATTCACCTGATGTCGTCGTGAGGATCGAGCTGAACCCGTGGCACATCGAGTACCTCAGCCCGTCGATCATCGATCTGACGGGCCTCGCGCCGGAACAGTTCTACACGGATCCAGCGCTGTTGGTCAACGCGATCCACGTCGACGACTTCGACACGGTCGTCGCTGCGTTCACGAACCAAACCCACACCGACCACGTGCAATGCCGTCTGATCCACACCGACGGGTCGATCCGCAACATCGAGGTCCGCAGCAACCTGATCACCGCCGAAGGAACGCCCACGATCCTCGAGGCCACACTTCGCGACGTCACCATCCGCGCCGCCGAACGGGAGCTGCTCGATGACCTCGCCCACCGCGACGAACTGACCGGGCTCCTCAACCGGCGAGCCCTGATGGCCGCCCTCGATGTCCAACTCGCGTCCCGTCAGCCGACCTCGTTGATCTTCCTCGACCTCGACGGATTCAAACTGATCAACGACACCCACGGCCACCACACAGGCGACGAACTCCTCCGCGTCTGCGCACGACGCCTGACCGACACCGTGCGCGAAGACGACCTCGTCGCCCGCCTCGGCGGCGACGAGTTCGTCGTCATCTCCTCGACGACCCACGCGGACACCGTCGCCAACCGGATCCTCAATGAAATCATCGCTCCGATCCGTCTCCCTGGTGACATCCACATCCGCATCGGTGTCAGCATCGGTGTCGCCCACGTCGACCAGACCAAGCTGTTACAACGATCGGACGATCTGCTTCGAACAGCAGATCAAGCCATGTACGAAGCGAAACGGCGCGGCAAACAACAAATCGTCACCCTCCAATGACGTTCCTCTGCGCCGACAGGCAGGCGTGTTCGTCGAGCCCTCGAAGGACAGATCACGTCATCCGCCGTTCAGCAGAGGCTTGCAGGCATCGGAGCCGCCGAGTACGCCAAGCCGGAACGCCCCAACCTTCTCGAATCCGGTGCCGAGCTTGTCTGCGGTCGTCGTGGCGTCACCAATTGTCACCGCAGCCTTCACCGCCTCGTCGAGATCGCCCGCCTGCACCGTGACCTGATTCTGCTGGGATGACGCCGTCGGGATGGTGCTCTGTGTGTACGCACCAGCCAGGCAGTCGTCGAGCAGAGCTCGTTTGGCGTGGGTCAGTTTCGAGCCGAGGGCGATTTGCACATCGTCGCCGTAGGCACTCGCCACCGCGTAGCCGACAGCAAAGTCACCGATCTGCTTGTAGAGCGCTGTCGTGAGAGTGCGGTTCACGTAGATCGTGTTGTCCGCGTGACAGTAGACAGCGGGGTCGTTGGCGAAGTCGCCGGCCGCATCCGTGCAGCGGGGCAACCGACCGGACGAGTCGTAGCCCGTGACGTGAGGCGGCGTGAACGCGATGTTCTGAGTCGAGAGTTGGGCCTGCCAGAACCTCGGTAGGTCGGTGATCAACAGTCCGAAGATCCCGGCGGATGCTGTGGGACTGTTCGGGTCTGGCAGCACTGGCTTGTCAGGGTTGTCGAGTGGGGCATTTCCGTTGTTCACGAAGAAGGACTGGTCGACGGGCAGTTCGAGGATCGGCGGCAGCTGATCGATGTAGGTCGCACATTTGACAACGCCGTTGGTGAACCCGTCCTCGAACGCGCCGACACGGTCGAAGCCCGAACCATGCGCGCCGGGCGCAGCGGGAGTCGTGCCGATCGGATCTTTGAACGACAACAACGCGAGCAGCGCGTTCTTGATGTCCGATTCGGCGAAGGGCAGCTTGGGATTGTTCTCGTGCAGGAGGTGATTGATCCACGTTCCGGCGTAGCAATCAGCCTGTTGTTCGAGAACGATCGTCGCCGTGTTGGAAGGCACCCCGGCTTGGGTTTGCACATCGTGGCCGATCTCGTGCGCGAGGATCACGCCGAGGGAGACAGCGCCGAGTTTGCCGTACACCGCCGGGAAAAGGGACTCGTCGTCGTACGCGACGTAGTCGGCTGAGGGGCAGTAGAAGGCGTTGTCCTGCAACTCGGTGGCGTAGTCGATCGTCGCTGAGCCGCCGCACGCCGGAATGTCGGTTCGTCCGGGGTAACCGGGATAGACCTTGCCGGCCAGGGGTTTGTACGGCGATGACGACAACTTCGGAAATTCCGTCGTCCAGAAGGCGACAATGTCGTTCATCTCGGCTTTGACCGCCGCGTCGTAGGGAC
>JAYTRT010000560.1:0-12120 GCA_043746045.1 Actinomycetota bacterium
ATGTTCGTCAGCGACCGCGGCGCTCACTTCCAGGCCGGAGCGGGCATCGTCGCCGATTCGGTGCCGGAGGACGAAGACCTCGAGTGTCACAACAAGGCCGCTGCGCTGCTCGCGGCCATCCCTGCCGCTCGCCGAATGACGGCTGCACGAAAGGCCGCGGCAGCGTCGCAGCGATAGCGGGCCCGGTGCCAGATGGTGGCTACCGGACGATCAGGCCGACGACGACGGCGACGACACTGAAGATCAACAGTCCGAACGAGCCGATGATCCCGAGCGCCATCAGACCTGGCAGCGACGTGACTGCGGTGATGGTCTGCCACAGATCGACGAGTTGGGCGCGATGGCTCTCGGTTGCCGAGCGTAGCGAGGTCAACTCCTTGCCGAGGCTGATCAACGGTGCCGTTTCGGGGTCTTCGCTGCTCGCAGCCAATTGGGACATTGCGTGGCGGGCGGGGCGGTCGCTCACCAGAGACGACAGCGAACCGGCCAGTGACGAGATCGACCGCGTTGCACGGCGCAATCGACTGAACGCCTTCCAGAGCGCGTAACTCGGCAGGAAGCACACCAGGCCGACGAACAACCAGATGTACCTCCACGAACCGCTGAACACGAGCACCCCGACGAGGTAGGCCAGACCGCCACACGACGTCGCCAGCACGGCCACCCCCCGAGCGATCGGTCGTGCCCGTTGGACGACCGCCGTCAATCGGTCGCTCGCCAATTGGGCGATCTCGGGAACCTTGGCCATTGATCGAGTCTGACAGAGCAACAGGCGATGCCACCTCTCGCCACGTTCGGGCAGACTGGTCGCGTGACTGCGTTCTGGACCGAGATTCCCCGCGATGTGCTGACCGTGTCGGGGGCCGACGCATTGACGTATCTGCAGGGTCAGATCAGCCAGGACATCCGCAACCTCGGTGACGGCGAGTCCGTGTACACGTTCGTGCTGCAGCCGATCGGCAAGGTGGACGCGCTCGCGCGCGTTCGTCGCGTCTCGGCCGACGAGTTCGTCGTCGACACCGATGCTGGATACGGCGAAACTCTGGTGGCACGCCTGAACCGTTTCAAGATCCGGGTCGCGGTGGACATCGTGCTCAGTTCGCAGACGACGATCGCAGTCCGCGGATCAGACGTCTCGATCGAGGGTGCGACGCCGGCGTGGGGGCGTCTCGATGCGTTCGACCTGTTCGATCGTGCCGCACCTGCCGGTGTGCGGCACGGAACGACCGACGAGTTCGACGCAGCACGGATCGAGGCCGGCTGGCCGGCGATGGGCTCGGAGATCACCGACGCCACCATTCCTGCCGAGACGGGCGCCGTGGCGCTCGCGGTCAACTTCACGAAGGGCTGCTATCCGGGCCAGGAGCTGGTCGAGCGGATGGACAGTCGCGGCTCGACTGCACCGAGGTTCGTCCGTCGTCTGCGCGGCGAGGGCTCCGCCGCTGTCGGCGACACGGTCGTCCACGACGGCAAAGCGGTCGGCGCGCTGACATCCGTCGCCGAATCGGACGAAGGCTGGCTGGCGCTGGCCACGATCAGTCGTTCCGTCCATGTGAGCGATTCCGTGACGGTCACCACCGGAGCAGGTACTGTCGACGCGGCGGTCGAGCAAACCCTCGTCTGAAAGGCCGGCATGTCAACGGATCACGTGTACGACATCGATCTCGATCCGTTCGTGTCCGCAGCACACCTCGCGCCCGCCGAACTGCGCCGTATCCGGGCCGAGTGCCCGGTCGCGCGGATCCCGGTCGGCTGGTACCTCTCGACCCAGGCCGACGTGCTCGAGGCGATGCGCCTCGTCGACACGTTCATTGCCAGCTTCCGCGCCCCGGATGTGGTCGTGCCCGAGGAAGAGCAGTTCATCAACGAGATCCCCGAGCCGCGGCACGGCCGGGTCCGCAAGATCATCAACGCCAGCGTGGCCCACCACAAGGCAATGCAGGTCGAGCCGTTCGTGCGTCAACTGTGCAACGAATACCTCGAACCGGTCATCGATCGTGGGTACGGCGACCTGGTCGCCGATTTCGTCGCGCCGATCCCGATCAACGTGATCGCCCATCTCATCGGTGTGCCCCGGAGCGACTGGGCAAGCTTTTGGCGGTGGAGTGACGAGGTCGTCGAGGGCACATACCCGACTCAATATCGGAACGAGCGCGGCGCCGGTCTGGCCGGCGCTCATCCCGAGTTCACGCAGTATGTCGACGCGCTCATCATCGACCGCAGGCGGCACCCATCCGACGTCGACGATCTGCTCGCCCGCCTGCTCATCACCGAGATCGAGGGGCGGCGACTGACCGATGTGGAGGTGCGAACGCAGCTCGTGTTCATCATCATCTCCGGCAACGAGACCACTCGTCATCTGATCGCCAACCTTATGGTCACGATGGCGACTGCGCCCGAGCTGTTCGCCACGCTCAAGGCCGATCGATCGCTCGTCGAGCGAGCTGTCGAGGAGTCGCTGCGCCTCCAGCCGCCGATCCATCTGCTGCTGCGCAACGTCGTCGAGCCCACGACTGCGCTCGGACGGGAGATGTGCGCGGGGGAGAAGATCGTCTACGGCATCGCCTCGGCCAACCGCGACGACTCGGTCCACGACGATGCCGACGAGTTCCGACTCGACCGTCCCAACTGGCGCGACCACGTCGCCTTCGGCGGCGGATCGCACGTCTGCCCCGGTTCGTCACTCGCTCGATTGGAAGCGCGGGTCGCGCTCGAGACCGTGCTCGATCGTGTCGATTCGATCGAGGTGGTCGACGGCTGGGTGTGGCGCAAGACGCCGGTGTTCTGGGCCAACGGCCCGGTCGACCTTTCCGTCCGGCTGGTCGGACGGTGACGGGTCGTCAGCGACACGAGCCGTTGCGAATCGTCATCGATGCGGATCGGTGCGAGGCCAACGCAATCTGTGTGCAGGTCGCGCCGGGATTGTTCGCGATCGGTGCGGGCGACATCGCCGTCGCGTCGGACGATGGGCTGAGCGGTGAGACCGATGATGGCATCGACGGCGATCGTCTCGCTCGCGCAGAAGAAGCGGTTCGTCAGTGCCCGACGCATGCGATCCGGATCAGCACCGAGTGAGTTGCGCGAGGCTTGCTGGATGACCACGGCGTCGACTGACAAGCAGTGGACCGACAAGCAGTTGGCGGCGAACCTCCAACGCATTCGCGCCATCGCAATGGCCTTGCCCGAGGCGACCGAAGAGGTCACGTGGGGGACCGACATCAACTTCCGTGTGCGCAAGAAGATCTTCTGCTTCCCTGGGACTGGTGGAAGCCTGACGGTCAAGGCCGAGCGAGACGAGCTCGCTCCGCTGCTCGACGACCCGCGCTTCTCACCGGCGCCCTATCTCGCTCGCGGCGGCTGGGTGCGGATGGATCTGCAGACGTCGGCACCGTCGAAGATCGACTGGACAGAGATTCGCGAGTTGATCCAATCGTCGTACTCGCTGATCGCCCCCAAGAAGCTCGCCGCCCAGGTGGAGTCAGCGTGCTGATGCGAGATCGTGGCGAAGTGTCATCACGTCCGGGCGGACTCTCAGGCGAGCGAACTCTGAGCGACGATCGATGGCCTCGGCCAATCCCGCCAGGTTCGTGCCACTCGAGAAACCGGCACGCAACCACTTGACGGCCAGCTCGTCGTCGCCGAGGGCAGCAGCGCACTGAGCCACGATCACCGCCGGCATCGTCCCGGGGGACCGGCCGTACGACTCGGCTGCGTACCGTCCGGCGACATCGAATCGACCGACGCGAGCCAAGACCGATGCGAGGACATACTCGGAATACGAATTGCCGATCGGTAACGGCTGTGGCAACAGTCCGACCAGCGCCTGCAGTTCGTGATCAGTGGCTGCCTCCGGCGGCAACCAATTCGGTGACTCGACCTTGTCGAAGTCCGAGAGCAGCATCAGGTGGGCTTCCTGGAATTTACCGTTGCGAGCCAACTCGGCGGCACGGAACCACGGTGACGCAACCATGCCTGGCGGGAATCGCCCCGGCTTACCGGTCGTCCACGCATCGCGTTCTGCACTGGTTGCCCACTGCTGCCACGACCCGTGCTCGTCGAGGGCTTGCTGCGTGTGCCGGTGCTGCAGCATCTGGATCTGCACGACCAGCGGGAAGATGAAGAAGATGACCCGGGAAGGATCCTTCCGGCCGATGATGACGATCGCCGCAGCCGTGACCGCGATGCTGAAGTAGATCATCACGATGCGCGAGCGGCCCGGCAGGAACAGATCGACACCGGACATCACGATGTTGCCACCATCGAGCGGCAGGATCGGGGCGAGGTTGATCAAACCGAGGATCGGGCCGGCCCACCACACTGCGAGCGACGACGCCGACATCCTGACCTGATCG
This sequence comes from Actinomycetota bacterium, assembly GCA_043746045.1. Lineage (GTDB taxonomy): Bacteria > Actinomycetota > Acidimicrobiia > Acidimicrobiales > Ilumatobacteraceae > WLMZ01. The sequence goes on from JAYTRT010000560.1 coordinate 4,353, forward strand.
ATGTCGAGTGGGTTGACGCGCATCGCAGCGAGGACGATGACGCCGAGGACGATCTGAACGGCGGGCCCGGCGAGGGAGATGCCGGCGCGTTCCCAACGCTTCAGCACGCGGGTCGGTTCGAACGATGCGTAACCGGCGAGGAAGTCGAGCGCGATGGTCGCCTCGGCCCCCGTGGCGCGAGCAGCGAACGCATGCCCCAATTCGTGGGCGAGTGTCAGCAGACCAACCGAGCCTGCCAGCCACAATCCGAACTCGCCCTGGCCCTGTCCCGAGTTGAGTACGACGAACAATCCGAGGAGTACGACGAATCCGGGGCGCACGTCGACGGGAAAGCCGAAGATGCGCAGACCCGGTGTGGTGCTCATGTTGGAATCCTAGGCGTGCACCCGAGGGAAACATCCGCACTCGGGCGTCGTCCCTCGGCGCCACACCTACACTTGAGCACCGTGCCCTATGTCTATGCGTTCTCTCACAAGCATCGCCGCCCTCCGATGGAGTACAAGGATCTCCTCGGTGGAAAGGGTGCGAACCTCGCCGAAATGACCAGTGTCTTGAAGCTTCCGGTTCCGCCCGGCTTCACGATCAGCACCGATGCCTGCCGTGCGTACATGCACGGGGGCTGGCCGGCTGGCCTGAACGAAGAGATCGCAACTCAGATCGCCGCGTTGGAGAAGACGATGGGTCGTGGCCTCGGCAACGCAGCCGACCCGTTGCTCGTCAGCGTTCGTTCCGGCGCCAAGTTCTCGATGCCCGGAATGATGGACACGGTCCTCAACCTCGGTCTCAACGACAAGAGCGTGAAGGGGCTGGCAGCGGTCACCAAGGACGACCGGTTCGCGTACGACAGCTACCGACGATTCATCGCAATGTACGGGCGCATCGTCCTGAACATCCCGGGTGAACCGTTCGAGCACGAGTTCGAGGCCGCCAAGGATGCGTCGGGCGCGCACAACGACGCTGCCATCTCGGCCGCGGTGCTGAAGACGCTCTGCGACTCGTACAAGGACATCGTCAAGCGACACACCGGCAAGCCGTTCCCGCAGGACCCGCACAAGCAGTTGCGCGGCGCGGTCGAAGCCGTCTTCGCGAGCTGGAACGGTGCCCGGGCCATCGCCTATCGCGTCCGCGAACGGATCAGTCACGAGCTGGGCACAGCCGTCAACGTGCAGGCAATGGTGTTCGGCAACCGCGATGACAACAGCGGTACCGGCGTTGGGTTCACCCGCAATGCAGCCACGGGCGAGAACAAGCCGTACGGCGACTTCCTCGTCAACGCCCAGGGCGAAGACGTGGTTGCGGGCATCCGTAACACCGAGGACCTGGACGCGATGAAGGCCCAGTTCCCCGCCATCCACGGCGAACTGATGGACATCTTCGACCGCCTCGAGCGCCACTACACCGATATGTGCGACACCGAGTTCACGATCGATCAGGGCAAGCTCTGGATGCTGCAGACCCGTGTCGGCAAGCGCACCGGTGCTGCATCGCTGCGGATGGCCGTCGAGATGACGAAGGGCACCGGCAAGGGCGACAAGCGCTGGAAGATCAGCAAGAACGAAGCGATCATGCGTGTCGCTGCCGAGCATCTCGATCAGGTTCTGCACCCGCAGTTCGCGAGCAAGGGCAAGGTGTTGGCCAAGGGCCTCGCCGCATCCCCCGGCGCCGCCGTCGGCAAGGTGTACTTCACGGCCGACGAAGCCGTCGAAGCCCATGAGCGCGGCGAGAAGGTCATCCTGGTTCGCAACGAGACCAGCCCCGAAGACGTGCACGGGATGATGGTCGCGCAGGGCATCCTCACCGCTCGCGGTGGGCTCGTCAGTCACGCAGCCGTCGTTGCTCGCGGGTGGGGAACTCCGGCCATCGTCGGTGCCGACGCGATCAAGATCAAGGGCAACTCGTTCTCGGTCGGCGACGTCACCGTCAACATCGGCGACAGCATCAGCCTGGATGGCACCACCGGTGAGGTGGTCCTCGGCGAGATGGCATTGGCCGCTGCGGAGCCGCCGAAGGAATTCGTGACCATCCTCGAGTGGGCCGACGCTGTCCGCAAAGGCAAGCTCGGTGTGCGCGCCAACGCCGACACCGGCGAGGACGCCACGAACGCTCGCAATTTGGGCGCCGAGGGCATCGGGCTCTGCCGGACCGAGCACATGTTCCTTGCGCCGGACCGTCTCCCGGTGGTGCGCGAGATGATCCTCGCCGACACGCCGGACGACGAAGCCAAGGCAATGGACGAGCTCGGCCGTGTTCAGCAGATCGACTTCGAGGAGATCCTCGAGGCAATGGACGGTCTGCCCGTCACGGTCCGTCTGCTCGACCCGCCCCTTCATGAGTTCCTGCCGTCGGTCGGGGAGCTGCGCATCAAGCAGGCCACGACCGAGCTGAGCACGCGTGAGAAGGCAGAGTTGAAGGCTGCCGAGGAATGGTCCGAGCACAACCCGATGATCGGTACGCGCGGCGTGCGTCTGGGCGTGCTCAAGCCCGGTCTGTACGCGATGCAGGTCAAGGCGCTGATGGCTGCGGCCGCCACCTTGCGCAAGCAGGGCAAGCATCCGATCGTCGAAGTGATGGTCCCGCTCACCGTCACCCGTGAGGAGATGGCGTTGGCCCGCCATTGGGTGCAGACCGAGATCGACATCGCCGTCAAGGGCATGAAGAAAAAGCCGGATGTCACGATCGGTACGATGATCGAGACGCCACGGGCTGCCATACGCGCCGACGAGATCGCCGAGGAAGCCGACTTCTTCAGTTTCGGAACCAACGACCTGACTCAGATGGCGTTCGGTTTCAGCCGCGACGACATCGAGAGCAAGATGATGCCGGCATATCTCGAGCAGGGACTGCTCAAGCGCAACCCGTTCGAGACGATCGACGTCGGTGGCGTGGGTGAACTGGTTCGCCTCGGCGTGCAGCGTGGCCGGGCGACGAAACCGAAGCTCAAGATCGGCGTCTGCGGCGAGCACGGTGGCGATCCCGAAAGCATCGCCCTGTTCTACGACGCCGGCCTCGACTACGTGTCGTGCAGCCCGTTCCGCGTTCCGATCGCTCGCCTCGCAGCAGCGCAGGCGATCATCGCTTCCTCGGGCGCCAAGAAGACCGACACCAAATAGTTCGACCACCCGGTGGTCGTGGTTCTCGATGTCGACCTCCACACCGAGAACGGGCGCGCAGGCCTCCGGTAACCTCGGCCACCTATGGCCATCGTCGACGAAGACATTGAGCGGATCCGCTCGACCGTGTCCATCGTCGACGTCGTCCAGGGGTACGTCGCGCTGCGCAAGCAGGGCAAGAACTGGGTGGGTCTGTGCCCGTTCCACGCCGAGAAGAGCGGCTCGTTCAACGTCGCTGAACAGATGGGCCGCTACAAGTGCTTCGGCTGCTCGGCCGGGGGCGACGTGTTCAAGTTCATCCAGGAGATCGAGCACACCGATTTCGTCGGGGCAGTCGAGCATCTGGCCAACAAGGCGGGCATCACACTCAGCTACACGAGCGGCGGCGAGAACAAGGAACGTGTCCGACGCAAGCAACTCGTCGAGGCGATGGACAAAGCTGTCGGCTGGTACCACGACCGTCTGCTCACGTCCCCAGATGCCCGTGAGGCCCGCGAATACCTGCGTCGACGCGGCCTGGCCGGCGACATCGCCAGGCAGTTCCGGTTGGGGTGGGCGCCCGACGACTGGGACGTGATGAGCCGCGAACTCGGCGTCGCGGGCGACCTGCTGCGCGACACGGGTCTGGCGTTCACGAATAAGGCCAACCGGCTCCAGGATTCGTTCCGGGGTCGCGTCCTGTTCCCGATCTTCACTGACAACGGCGAGGCCGTCGCGCTCGGCGGACGGGTGCTCCCTGGTTCCACGGACCCGGCGAAGTACAAGAATTCGCCGGAGACCGTCGTGTACTCGAAGAGTCGGACGCTGTACGGATTGAACTGGGCCAAGGCCGACATCGTCGCCCAGGATCAGGTGATCGTGTGCGAGGGCTACACCGATGTCATCGGCTTCCACAAAGCGGGGATCAAGCGGGCTGTCGCCACATGCGGTACGGCGCTGACCGAGCAACACGTGCAAATCCTGAAGCGTTTCGCCAGCAAGGTCGTGTTGGCGTTCGACGCTGACAAAGCCGGCCAGGGTGCGGCCGAGCGTGTCTACGAATGGGAACAGAAGTACCAGGTGACGTTCTTCGTCGCCCAGTTCCCGTTGGGCAAGGACCCCGGCGAGCTCAGCGTCACCGACCCCGAATCGTTGGGCAGGGCAGTCCATGACGCGTTGCCGTATCTGCGGTTCCGTCTGAATCGGGTGATGCTCGGAAAGCCGATGAGGTCGCCCGAGGAACGGGCGCGGGTCGGCGAGCAGTCGATGGCCGTGCTCAACGAACATCCCAACGTGATGACCCGCCAGCTGTATGCCGGCGAAGTGGCTGCGCACACGGGTCTGCCGTTGAGCGATCTGCTGCGCATCGCCGAGCGTCGTCAACGCAATCCCACGGTGCGCGTCGCCGAGCAACGACAGCGCGGCACCTCGGAAAACGGCGAGTTCGTCGCCATCGCGCTGCTGATGCAGCGGTGGGACGACATCGCGCCCTGGCTCACCGAGGACCTGTTCCGCGAGGAACTGCATCGGCGTGCGTTCTTGGCGCTGGCCGAATCCGGCGGCGACGTCGCGGCGTCCATCGACCTCGCCGACCCCGAAGCGCGCGAGGTACTGGAACGGGGGGCGGTCGCCGATGTCGATGCAGATCCGGAGATCGAGGCGATGAACCTGATCGCTGCGGCGGTCCGGCGTGAACTGGGGAAGCGATTGCGAATCACCGACAGCACGATGATCCGCGAGGACAGTGAAGCCCGCGTTCATCTGGAGCAACTCACGATTCGCGACACGCCCCAGACCTCCGCGGAGTGGTTGCTAGGGTGGCTTCAGAAGCGCAACGAGGAGCGGGCCTGATCGAAAGCGACACCAACATCGAACAAAGCCTGCCTGCAGTGGACCCGCCCTTCCCGGGTGTCGATCCGATGAAGTGGCATGCCCTTGTCGTGACGGGTTCGCAGCTCGGTTCGGTTCGTGCCGACGACGCAGTCGAGGCGTTGCTCGACATCGAGCTGACCGGCGATGTACTGGCCGAACTCACCGCAGCGCTGGCCACACGGGGTATCGACATCGACGATGCCGTCGACGGACACGACGCGGATGACGCCGACACACCCGTTCATGGAACGCCCGTCCCTGTCGTTGCAGCTGAACCCGAGGACGACGCAGCAGGCACGTTGCTGAAGCGGCGTACACGACGCGCCGAACGGATGTCGGAGAAGTACGAGACCGGCCCCACTGGTGACACCGTCCGGATGTACCTCAAGGAAATCGGCCGCGTCGGTTTGCTCAGCGGCGACGAGGAACGCCTCATGGCGCAGCAGATCGAGGCCGGCTATGCCGCCGCTGCGGCGCTGGACGAGGGTGGCGACTCACTCGATTCCGCCGAGCAACGACGGCTGTTGCGCATCGTCACGACCGGCCAGCGAGCGAAGAGCAATCTGATCCAGGCCAATCTGCGCCTGGTGGTCAGTATCGCCAAGCGGTACAGCGGTCGGGGTATGCAGCTGCTCGACCTGATCCAGGAGGGCAACCTCGGTCTGATGCGCGCCGTCGACAAGTTCGACTACACCAAGGGTTTCAAGTTCAGCACGTATGCCACGTGGTGGATCCGTCAGGCCATTACCCGGTCGATCGCCGATCAGGGCCGCACGATCCGTATTCCGGTGCACATGGTCGAGAGCATGAACCGGGTCCTGCGAATGCAGCGCCAGATGCATCAGGAGCTCGAGCGCGAGCCGACCCTCGACGAGCTCGCCGATCGCTGCGAGATACCCGTCGAACGCGTCCGAGACATCCTGCGCATCTCACAGGACCCGTTGTCGCTCGATTCGCCGGTCGGCGAGGAGGACGATTCCAACCTCGGCGACTTCATCCAGGATGGTTCGGCCGACGCGCCGGACGATGCGGCGGCGAAGAAGATGCTGATCGCCGCGGTCGACGAGGCGCTCGGCGAGCTGTCCGAGCGGGAGCAGGAGATCGTGCGGATGCGCTTCGGCCTCGAGGATGGCCAGGCCCGCACGCTGGAAGAGGTCGGCAAGTACTTCGGCGTGACCCGGGAACGTGTTCGCCAGATCGAAGCCAAGACCCTCGCCAAGCTGCGCCACCCGCAGCGAAGTCAGAAGCTCAAAGAATTCCTCGACGCCGAGTAGAGCCATCGGCTCATGCTTGGAGAAGCGAATCCACGACCGACAACTGGCAGCCGCGACGGTCTAAAGCGTCCTGGTCGTGGCGAAGATTGCGCGCAGTCGGCGCGAGGTGAACGAAACCAACAAGCGTGAACCCGGCGCCGATGGAGAAGACCCACCACGGTCCCATCGAGATCTCGACGGCGAAAGCGATCAGGGCGGCCGATTCGGAGAGCGCGATCCGCAAGAAGAAGCGCTGACGGTAGCTCGTCGCAAGCGCTGCCGACGTCGAACAATCGAGCGGTTTGATCAGCGCCCGTTGGGCGATCAGCGTCCCGCATCCAGCGACAAAGACGACCACGATGGAAAGCGTCGCCGGGTGCGGACCCGCGTGAAGGTCGCCGAGAACGACCACGATGACGCCGACCAGACAGCAGGCCGCGATGTACATCAGGAACAATTGCCGGAGCGTGACCAGCATCCTGGTTCCGGATTCGCCGCGACCGGCCCGCAGGATTGCCACGCGTGCCACGAAGATCTGCGGAATCATCTTCCACGAGAAGGTCCAACCTGGATCGCCGTCCACGACGGGACCATTCCCACTGGAGGCGGACCTCTGACATGGCCGCAACGGTCTGATGGACCAAGCCGAAGGCTGTGGAACTCGCGGCGGTCGCTGCTAATCTCGCTCTGTCTTTCCGAGGTAGCTCAGTTGGCAGAGCAGCTGACTGTTAATCAGCGGGTCGCAGGTTCGAGCCCTGCTCTCGGAGCGATACGGGGTCCGAGCTTCGGACCCCGTTTCCGTATATGGGGTGGTAGCTCAGTGGTTAGAGCAGGGGACTCATAATCCCTGGGTCGTGGGTTCGATACCCACCCGCCCCACTGGTTGTGAGCTGGGATGATGTCCGATTGTGGGTAGCCGCCAGAAGGGTCCATCCAAGATTTCCAAGACAAATCCAAGTTTTGAGCGTACGTTTGTCCCATGGCCAAGCTGCGAAGTGCTCCTGGAATGAGGGAGCGAGCGCCCGAGGTCTGGGAGCTCGTGGTCCAGGCCGGCCGCGATCCGTTGACCGGCAAGTCACGACAAGTCAGTCGTACGTTCCGCGGCAATCTCCACGATGCCAAGGCGGCGCGAGCCGAGCTCATCGTTGAAGTGACCAAGGGTCGACACTCCGGGTCGCGGGCCACGATGGACGATCTTTTCGCCGATTGGATCGTCGAGTTGCAGCGCAAGGGCCGCTCGCCGAACACTGTGGACGGCTACGAGAAGGTCTATCGCCGCAACATCCAACCGACCTTCGGATCCAAGCAGGTGACGAAGGTGACGATGAAGATGCTCACCGATCTCTACGGCGCCCACCAACGGAGGGGGCTGTCGCCGCGCAGCGTCTACCAGATCCACGCCTGCCTTTCGTCGATGTTCACGCAGGCCTGCCGGTGGGGCTGGCGAGAGTCCAACCCGGCGCAGTGGGCCGAGCCACCATCCATCCCGAACGTCGAGCCGGTGGTGCCCTCGCCCGAAGAGGTACGCGCGCTGATCGACGAAGCCGAGCGCGG
>JAYTRT010000561.1:0-3979 GCA_043746045.1 Actinomycetota bacterium
CGATCGATGGTCACACGTCGAGCAGTACGACGACTTCCTGCCGTTCCTCAGTTTCCATCGCTTCGACGCGGATCACGTGGTGGAACTGGCCCTCGCCGCCGGCATGGAATTCTTGATCCAGACCACCAAACACCACGACGGTTTCTGTTGGTGGGACGCGCCGAACACCGAGCGCACATCGCTGCGACACGGCCCACAGCGCGACATCGTGGCCGAGGTGAGCACAGCGTGCCGACGCAGCGACGTCGTCTACGGCACGCAGTACTCGCTCCTGGACTGGAGCGAATTGCATCGCCCCCCGAGCGAATACGCGGACGGGATCCTGCACCCACACGTCCTCGATCTCGTCGAGCGGTATGGCACCGAACTGCTGTGGGGCGACGGTTTCGACTGCGGCCTCGATGGAACGACGCTGCGCACCAACGAACTGATCGACCGGGCTCAGGACCTCGCCGATCTGCAGGGCTTCGAACTGGCCGTGAACGACGGTTGGGTGCTTGCCGGATCTGCCGCCGATTCGGTGTTCTCGACGTTCCGACATCGCCCTCCGACCGACATTCGGGTCACACCGTGGGCTCTGCGGACCAGCCTCGGGCCATCTCCTTCCTTCAATCGTGCCGAACGCGCCGAGCATCTGCTGTCCACAGGCGCCCTCTTCGAGTTGCTCACCGAGGTGGTCGCCAAGGGTGGCAACCTGCTCGTCGACGTCAGTCCCGGTGTCGATGGCACGATCGGTGAAATGCATCAGGATGTGTTGCGCGAGGTGGGCGCGTGGGTCAACGAGCACACCGAATTCGTCAACGGAAGTCGGCCGTTCGACCAGTGGGGCGACGCCCAGGTTCGCTATGTGACGACGGGCGACGACGTGCTCGCTCTCGACCTGACCGCCGGCGGCGCCGTGGTCCTCGCCGGCCTGACTCCCGATCGCTACGAAGTCTGTGCTGTCGTCGCCGACGACGGCGGCGCAGTGCACTGGGAACAGCACAACGGGGGCGTCACGATCAACCGGATCGACCGCTCTCCGACCGGACTGGCCGGCCTCTACCGCATCAATCTCGTCCAGGCCAACGAGGCGATCCGGCTGTTCGAGGAACGCGACGACGCACCCCGGCCTGTCCAGCCGATGCTCGACTCCGCGACCAAGGGTGGCATCGTCCAACTCGGCGAAGGCACGTACGCGGGCGGCTTCGTGATACCCGAAGGTGTCACTGTTCGAGGGATGGGATGGGACCGCACATCGATCGTCGGCGACGTTCGCCTCGACGACGACGCGCGGCTCGAAGGGGTCAACGTGACCGGGCCATCCGGTCAGGTTCGGGTGGACGGGTGCGGGGTGGCCGTCGTCGGGTGTCGATGCGACGGCATCGTCGTGGTACGAGGTCACGATGCACATATCCGGTCGTTGATCGGTCGAGGCATTCAGATCTCCGGCGAACGGGCGGCCGTGGATCGCTGTTCGCTCAAGGGTTCGCTCGACGACGTCGGGATCGATGCCGATGGTGGCTTCGGGCACCGCATCGTCGGCAACGAACTGGTCGACCATCTGTGCAGCATTCGGCTCAGCGATTCGAGTACGAGCACGGTCGCCGAGAACCGATGCGCAGCGCGATGGTGGGGCATTCACCTCGTGCGCTGTGATCACATCGAGGTCATCGACAACAGCATCCGCAACACGATGCGAGCGGTGGACGTGAATGGCGGCAACGGGACCGTCATCAGCAAGAACTGGGTGGCCGACGGCGACAGTGGCGCCCTGATCGAATTCGGCGCGACCGACACCTCGGTGATCGACAATCACATCGCCCGGTGCCGGATCGGGGTGCTGATGTGGGACGCGCCGACGACGACGATCGGAACCAACGAATTCGTCGACATCCACGAGGAAGAGCCCTGTGTCCGCGGACCCGATTCGGACACCTGAGGTCGGTCTTGTCACGCCGCTGGACGGGCGTGTTGGTTGGCGATCGAAGCTGGCACGGACCGCAGTCGGGAGCGCCGAACTGGCACCCCTCTCCATTGCACATGCGTTCGCCGGCGTCGGCGATGCGTTCGTCACCGTTTCGCTCGCCGGCTCACTGTTCTTCAACCTCAGCCCCGATGCGTCTCGCAAACAGGTCCTGCTCTACCTCATCGTCACCGTGGCACCGTTGGCTGTTCTCGCCCCGGTGGTCGGTCCGTTCATCGACCGCTTCAGACGCCGTCAGCGATTGGTCGCCGCAGCGTGCTTCGCGCTGCGCGCCCTGATCTGCGTTGCCCTCGCGAGCACGCTGTACTCGCTGTCGTTCTACGGCCTCGCCCTCGTCCTGCTGATCGTCGTCAAAGCCCAGGGGATCATCAAACAAGCGCTTGTTCCTCGCCTCGTCGACGAGCCGGCCCAACTGGTCGCTGCTAATGCGCGCATCTCCAGGTTGGGCAGCATCGCCGGTGGTGTCGGAGGCGCAATCGGTGTCACGATGCTCCATCGCGTCGGGGCTGCCGGACTTCTTCGCGCCGCAGCCGTCGTGTTCGTCTTCTCGGCGATCTCGGTGATCCGAATCAAGCCACGAGCGACACCCGACACCGTGCTGACCGACGTCGAGTACGCCGAACTGCACCGCCCGACCGTCGTGGTCGGCTCGATCGGCTTCATGGCCATCCGTGCAGCCGTCGGCTTCTTCACCTTCACGCTGGCGTTCACACTGCGACGGGCGAGCGAGCCGGCGGCCGTCTACGGCCTTGCCGTGGTCGTCTACGGAGCGGGTGCGTTCCTCGGCACATTGGCTGCGCCGTGGTTGCGCCGACGGTTCCAGGATGCTCAGCTGATCGCTCTGGCCATCGCCGCGCCGACCGTTCCCACGCTGATCGGCATCCTCGGCGTCTCCCGGCCGCTGCTGATGGTGATCGCGGCGCTGATCGGCTTCTCGACCACCCTCGGCAAGCATGCCTTCGACAGCCTGTTGCAACACCGCGCCCCGGTCGCGATCCGCGGTCGGGCTGCGGCGCGGTACGAGACCCGCTTCCAGTTGGTCTGGGCGCTCGGAGCGCTGATCGCGACACCGATCACGTTTCCCACCGAAGCCAGCATGGCGGTTCTCAGCGCGCTGTACATTCCGGCACTCGTCGTCTACTTGCGCGCTTCGAACGCAGCGCAACTGTTCGAGGACAGGTCGCTCGACGTGTTCGGTCGCGCCGAGCGTCGCCTGGTCGCCGCGGAACAGGCCCTGAGCGCCGGGATCCACCGCATTGCGATCATCGAAGCAGCTGCGACGATCGACATCGCTCGCCTCGTGGACCCGCTGCTCGCCTCGCAACCGGGTTGCGCCGATCTGGAGCGGGCCCGCTCGATTGCATTGGATCCGGCAGCGACCATCGAAGCAGGCGACGCGACGCTCGCTGTCGACACCGCCAGTGCCTTGCTCAGCCTTGTCCGACCGTTGTCTGCGCCGTCGCCGTGACAGATTCACCGGACCGGACGATGCTCATCTCATAGGGCTGATCGTCGGCGGCGTTGCGGTACACGCTCACCGCGACGTTGACCGGTGGCAGACCCTCGTCCACTTCGCCGACGAGGAGCAACGCTCCGTTGTCCTTGACCGGTCGGTTCACCAGACCGACATCGAGGGCGTCGTCGCGGACGTCGGCGAAGCGGACCGTCACTTCCTTCTTGCGGGTTGCCATGTCGGCGATCACCGATGCTTGGACCTGCGGGTCGATCGCCTTGCCGCTCTCGGAGACGACGTAGACGATCAACGGGCCCGACGCGGTGCCGTTGGTCGTCGGTGTCGGCGCGGGAACGGAGTGGATGTACCAACTGATCGCCGCTGCATAGGCGTCGGCCTTCTTGATCGGGCCGACACTGGACGGCGTGCTGGAGCAGCTACCGAAGCCGAACATCGACCCGACGAGAACGGCGGCGCCGGCCAGCAACCGAGCGTGCGGCCCGACCCCTCTCCCTGCTCTCACTCGCTCCACCCTAGCGAGGAGCCCGACGGCCGGTTCG
>JAYTRT010000562.1:0-3967 GCA_043746045.1 Actinomycetota bacterium
AGCCAATGTGCCATGGCGCCCCAATCTAATTGCGCCGGGTCGGCCAGGCCGCAGCCCGTCCGAGTAGCTTCGCCCGAATGGGGAATCGTCGGGTTGCACTGGTCACTGGCGCGAGTCGGGGGATCGGCCGGGCCACGGCGCTCGGCTTGGCCCGGGCAGGCTACGACATCGTTGCGACCGCTCGTTCCACGACGGCCGATGCGGTGGCTTTCGATGGGACCAGTCAGAACGACCCAGACCGTGGTGCGATGCTCCGAGGCGGACTGCCGTCGTTGGTCGCGGAGATCCAGGCGCTCGGTGTGTCGTGCACCCCCGTGGCTCTCGATCTGACCGACCGGGAATGTGTGGCTCGAGCCGCCTCGGCGAGCGTGGATGCCTACGGACGCATCGACGTACTGGTGAACAACGCCGTCTACGTGGGGCCCGGCATCAACGATCTGATCGGCAGCGCCGACCTCGATCTCGTCGACCGAGTCGTCCGGGCCGACGCGATCATGCCGATCCTGCTCGTCCAGGCCGCCCTGCCCGGAATGCTCGAGCGCGGCGCGGGCGTGTTCATCCATCTCACATCCGGCGCCGCCACGTTGACTCCGAGGAATCCGGCTGGAAAGGGCGGATGGGGACTGGCGTACGCCATCGCCAAGGGCGGAGCACACCGGATGGTGGGCGTGTTGCACGCCGAGTTCAAGACGGCCGGCGTGCGCGCGTACAACCTCAACCCGGGCCACGTGCTGACCGAGATCGGCCGAGCTCGCTCGGCGCGCACGGGCAACGATCCAACCGGTCAGTCAGCCGAAGTTCCCGCAGCCGCCGCTGTGTGGCTGGCGTCGGACAGTGCCGAGGCTCGAGCCCTCGCCGGGACCGACGTGATTGCCCAGGATCTCGTCGCAGAACACGGGATCTCGCTCGCATCGCTGTGAGCGGTCAGGTTGCGAACGCTGTGCTCAGGCCTCTTGTTCTTCGATCGCGTCGAGGAACGAATCGACATCGTCGTCTTCGCCGCCGACCAACCAGATGACGACGCCTTCGTCGCCCTCGTCCTCCCACGGCAACACGCCCTCGACCGAATAGCGATCGACGGTGATGTCCTCGTTGTCGTCCTCGACGGGAGCGACGACAGCAAGCTCGACCTCCGCCTCCGGTGGTTGATCCCGCAAGATGTCGATGAGTTCGCGGACGCGCATGGGCGTTGCCTTTCCGGTTGGACTGTTGCTGTCAGCGAGACTGTAGCCGCACGACCACCCGGTACTCCCAAGCGCCGCACCATGACGCGGGCATCCGGGTTCAGGCTTCGTCGAGCCAGCCGGGCGCCCGTTCGAGCAGATAGAGACTGACGTCCTTGCAGCGATCGAGCGTTGCGCACAGTGGCTCGTCCGCGCTCGAGTACACGTCGGCGAGCTCGATGCTGAGCCGGGCGACGACCGAAAGGCTGCGCTCGGGTGCGTCGGTGACACTGCCGAAACTGTCGATCGCCGACACTTCGAGCGGGAGATCCATGCCGCCGACGCCAGCCAGTTCCGTGGCCAGGATCAACAGGTCCGGTGGCTGGACGAGCGGCGGGAGTGTCCACGTGAAGTGGACCGGGAAGGCGAAGCCGCTCGGAGGCTGATCATCCGGGTCGTCCATCTTGAGGACCTCGTCCTCGAAACCGAGCAGTGCGCGCGGGTCGACCTCCAGCGAGAGGTGGAGGTCGATCGGCCCACTGCAGGCCTCTTCTGGATGCAGGTCGACTTCCCACAACTGGCGGAGCGAGTACGTCTCGACGAAATGGCGTTCGTCGTGGACGTGGAACCCGTGGTCGATCGCATGACCTTTCACATCGGCGATGAAGCCGGCGACATCGATGACAGCCAAGGGAACCTCTCTACGCTGGTGGATCGTTCCTCGGAGCGATGGGCTGAGGCTACCCTGCGGACGATGTACCGAGACGTTGTCGCCATGTTTGCCCAGGTCGCCGACGACATCGGGTCTGCCCTGCGGGCCAACGGCGATTGGGGACCATCCGGCCAGAGGGATGGGCAGTACGCGGTCGATCTGGTTGCTGACGAGATCGTTCTCGCCGCTGTTGCCCAGGCGGGATACGGGGTGCTGTCGGAGGAGAGTGGGCTCACCGTTGTGGATGGTCAGCCGCTGGTGATCGCCGATCCGCTCGATGGATCGACGAATGCGAGTCACGGCGTGCCGTGGTATGCCACATCACTGTGCCTGGCCGACGACGACGGTCTCGCCGTCGCGCTCGTCCGCAATCAGGCGAGCGGAGTGACGTTCCGCGCCATTCGTGGCGGCGGAGCATGGCGCGACGACGAACGCATTCATCCGTCGCGCTGCGAAACCATGGCGGAGGCGCTGATCGGCCTCAGCGGGCTGCCGCCGGAGAACTTCGGTTGGAACCAGTTCCGGGCGCTCGGCGCGTCGGCTCTCGACCTCTGTCTCGTCGCATCGGGTGTGCTCGACGGCTTCGTCGACTGCAGCGTCGATGCCCATGGCGTCTGGGACTACGCCGCGGCGACACTGATCTGCACGGAAGCCGGAGCGTTCGTGGTCGACGGCTTGAACCGGATGTTGGTGGTCCGCGATCCGTTGATCAAAAGGACTCCTGTGGCTGCTTCGACCACGATCCTGTTGTCGCAACTCGTCGCGGCGCGTGAACGCTTCTGACCTCGATCCGGATCACGCTGGGCGACGCGCCCGCTGTCCCGCGTTCCAGGCACGCTGCAGGCTCGGGTGGCGCAGTTTGCCGAGTGCTCGCCCCTCGATCTGACGTACTCGTTCGGTCGTCACATGAAGTGCCGCGCCGAGTTCCGACAACGTCTGCTGCGAGTCGTCCAGCCCGAACCGCGCAGTGAGAACCATTCGCTCACGGTCGGTCAGTCGCCCGAGCTGGATGTGCAAGGAGTTCCGCTCGAGGGCTGACGCCGTCGCCTCGAACGGGCCGATGTCGTCGTCCTCGATCGAGTCGCCGACGGATGCGTTGCCGTCGTCGCTGATCGGAGCCGAGAGCGACACGATCGGTGTCCGGTGTTGGCGGGCGAGAGCAACTCGTTCGACCTTGATGCCGGCCGTATCAGCGACTTCGTCGTTGGTCGGCCGCCGGTCGAGGTCGTCCCACAGTTTCTGCGTGCTTTGATCGATCAGGCTGTACTGCTCGCGAACGTGCGATGGGACTCGGATCGTGCGCGACGTCTCGTTGACCGCACGACCGAGCGCTTGGCGGATCCACCACGTTGCATAGGTACTGAACTTGAATCCGCGCTCGTGATCGAACTTGTCGACGGCGCGCATCAAACCGATGTTGCCCTCCTGGATCAGGTCGAGCAGGGCCACACCGCGGCCTTCGAAGCGACGAGCAACACTGACGACGAGCCGCAGGTTGGATTGGATGAACTGTCGCCGCGCGGCCGCCGCGACCTCGGGGTCGTCGTCGGCCAAAGACATCGCCAGCGTTCGTTCCTCGTTCGCCGAGAGCAGTGGATGCGCGCTGATCTCGATGATGTAGCGGCGGAGGATGTCATCGCCTCCGGTGTCGTTGGTGCGCAACGCCATCGCCTGCGAACCGTAGTTGTCCGAACTCCCGCAATCAGGGACTGCCGCACGCAGCACGGACCGCGTCGCTCCGTCCGCTACTCGCTCCCGAGATCAGCCCAGCGCCAGTATGCTCCTCACTCCGTTCGCGGGCGCATAGCTCAGTTGGTAGAGCGTCGGCTTTACAAGCCGCTGGTCGGGGGTTCGAGTCCCTCTGCGCCCACTCGTCCGTTGCGGATTCGGCGACGCGGGCTGTGCGCCGGGTGATACTGAACAGCGAGTGGGGCTCGAAGCGCAGCGAAAGCCAGGACGAGGATGCCAAGGACGTTCCAGCCGAGGGTGGCGTACTCCAAACGGTGGCCACGCTGCAACAAGTGGTTGTCGTGCCGGACGAACGTCATGCGATCCATTCCCTCGATCGGGTCACTCAGTGCTGAGGTACATG
>JAYTRT010000563.1:0-3964 GCA_043746045.1 Actinomycetota bacterium
ACGCCGGGCGCGAGCGTCGCGATCCATCACACCCAGATCGGCGTGGACGAACGGGGCCAGATCGGTCTTGTTGATGACGAGCAGGTCCGCGGTTGTCACCCCGGGACCGCCCTTGCGCGGGACCTTGTCGCCACCGGCGACGTCGATCACGAAGATCTGTTTGTCGACGAGAGCACGCGAGAAGATGGCCGTCAGGTTGTCGCCTCCACTCTCCAACAGACTCAGTTGCACGCCGGGGTGCGACAGCTCCAATTGCTCGAGCGCATCGAGGTTGACCGAGATGTCGTCGCGGATTGCCGTGTGCGGGCACGCTCCCGTCTCCACCGGCACGATTCGGTCGTCCGGCAGGACCGCCATCCTCCGCAGCGCTTCGGCATCCTCGGTGGTGAAGATGTCGTTGGTGACGACGACCATCGACACGTGTTCGGCGAGCAGTCGGCACAATGCGGCCACGAGGGCCGTCTTGCCGCTGCCGACAGGTCCCCCGATGCCGATCCGCAGCGGGCGTCCATCGCGATCGGCAGGCACCTCCGGCCGAACGGATTGATCGCGACCCTGTCCGTGCGTGTGGTCGTGCGTGCGGTCGTGCGTGTGGTCGTGCGTGTGGTCGTGCGTGCGGTCGTGCGTCTGACCGCCGATGGCCGTCGTGCTCGGCTGATGATCAGGAGGCAAAGAGCCTCACCTCCCAGGTTCCATGGTGCTCGGCGAGCACATCGTTGAGCAGCGAGACGTCGGCCGGCAGCAGCGCGGGATCGTCGTATGCGGTCGAACCGGCGTCGGTCGCGAGACGCTCGAGATCGGGCCCGAGGGCAGCGCCGAACGCGGCGATCTCGAACGGGTCGAGCCCGAGCAACCGCACCCCGGCAGATGTCAGCGAGCCGACCAGGTGATGCAGTTCGCACAATGCCGCCTCGGTCGGCGTACAACGCGCTGCGGCCGCGATCATGCCCATCACGAGCGGCTGTGGGATCGACGTTCCGAGCGCAGCGATCGCCTCGTCGTAGTGGGGCGAAGCAAAGGCACGCCGACCGCCTCGCAACAACTGGCGGCCGAGCGTCCGGCTGGCCTGACGAAGTCGGGGTGAAGCACTGCGGGCCAGGTACTCGGCCTCGAAACGCAGCCACGTCTCGGCCTCGACGATCCGGTCGGAACTGCGGTCGGAACCCCGGTCGGAACACAGGGCACACACCGCCGCTGCGAAGGCAGCATCGACACGGCCGGTCGTGCCCAGCCGGCCGCGCACGAACTCGCGCAGCGACGCGAGGTCGGAGATGTCACCGACCCCGACGGACGGTTCAGCACCCCCGGAGTGCGCGTGCCCGCCCGAGGGGAACCGGCCGTCGGCCAAGAGCAGCAGGGCAGCGTTCACAGGAGGGGAACCGTTGTTGTCAGAGCAGCCTCAGAACAGGAAATAGCGCTGGGCCAGGGGCAGAACGGTCGCCGGGTCCTCTTCGACCACCTCACCGTCGATCCGCACCGTGAAGGTGTCCGGATCGACCGTGATCTGTGGCAACGCGTCGTTCTGCGGAAGGTCGTGCTTGGTCAGCCGGCGCGTGTTGCCGACGGCAACCAACTGCCGCCCGAGACCGAGTCGGTCGGCGAGGCCGTCGTCGAGCGCGGCCTGGGCCACGAAGGTGATGCTGGACCCAGCGGCGACACGTGGGCTGGCACCGAACATCGGCCTGGGGAACACGGGCTGCGGCGTCGGGATCGACGCGTTGGCATCGCCCATCTGCGCCCACGCGATCATGCCGCCCTTGATCACGGCGTGGGTCCGCACGCCGAAGAAACGCGGATCCCAGAGCACGAGATCGGCCAGCTTGCCGATCTCGATCGAACCGACCTCGTGATCGAGCCCATGGGCGACGGCCGGGCAGATCGTGTACTTGGCGACGTAACGACGGGCCCGCATGTTGTCGGCCACGTCGTCGCCGGACAGCGAGCCGCGGCGATCCTTCATCGCATGTGCGGTCTGCCAGGTACGGATGATGACTTCGCCGACGCGACCCATTGCTTGCGAATCACTGCCGATCATCGAGATCGCACCCATGTCGTGCAGCACGTCTTCGGCAGCGATCGTCGACGGCCGGATCCGGCTCTCTGCGAAGGCGAGATCCTCCGGTACCGACGAGTTGAGGTGATGGCAGACCATCAACATGTCGAGGTGTTCGGCCAACGTGTTGATCGTGTGCGGCCGGGTCGGATTGGTGGACGACGGCAGCACGTTCGGATGCGATGCAACGGTGATGATGTCCGGCGCATGTCCGCCGCCCGCACCCTCTGTGTGGTAGGTGTGGATGCCTCGGCCGGCAATCGCGGCGAGGGTCGATTCCACGAACCCGGCCTCGTTCAAGGTGTCCGTGTGGATCGCCACCTGGACGCCCGATTGATCGGCGACCGTCAGCGATGCGTCGATGACCGCAGGCGTCGTGCCCCAATCCTCGTGCAGCTTGAAACCGCCGGCGCCACCGCGCAGTTGCTCCCACATGCTGTCGTGGGAAACGGTATTGCCCTTACCGAGCAGGACGAAGTTGATCGGCCAACCGTCGATCGCCTGATGCAACCGCTCGAGGTACCAGGTACTGGAGGTGACGGTCGTGGCCTTCGTGCCGTCGGCCGGACCCGTGCCGCCGCCGATGATGGTCGTGATACCGGAGGCGATTGCCTCTTCCAGGATCTGCGGACAGATCAGATGGACGTGACAGTCGATTGCGCCGGCGGTGACGATCTTGCCGTTGCCGGCCATGATCTCGGTCGACGGGCCGATCACCAGAGCGGGATCCACACCGTCCATCGTGTCCGGATTGCCGGCCTTGCCGATGCCCGTGATGCGTCCGTCGCGTACACCGATGTCGGCTTTGACGACGCCCCAGTGATCGAGGATGACGACACCGGTGATGACGAGATCCGGCGCGCCCTGAGCCCGAGTTCGGGTCGACTGACCCATTGATTCGCGGATCACCTTGCCACCGCCGAACACGGCTTCCTCGCCACCGAAGCACAGATCGCGCTCCACCTCGATCTGCAGGTTCGTGTCGGCCAGGCGGATCCGGTCGCCGGCTGTCGGCCCGTAGATCTTGCGATATCGCTCGCGACTGATCTCGACCATCAGCTGTCGTCCTGGGCGGTGCCACCGACCGACGTGCTGGATGATGCCCCGAGCGGGCCGGCCACCGCGCCACGGAGGCCGGCGACGATCCGTGCACCTCGCAGTGGGATCAGGTTGACTGTGCGACCGATGCCCGGTTCGAACCGAACGGACGTGCCGGCGGGGATGTCGAGGCGCCGCCCGTACGCCGCATCGCGGTCGAACGACAGGCCCGAATTGGCTTCGGCGAAGTGGTAGTGCGACCCGACCTGGACCGGACGATCGGCAATGTTCATGACGACGACGGCGACTGCCGTCGCGCCCTCGTTCAGTACGAGCATTCCTTCCGGACCCGTGATCTCGCCGGGAATCATCGGATCGGCTGGTGCAGCGTGACCAGCTTGGTGCCATCGGGAAAGGTCGCTTCGATCTGCACCTCGTCGACCATTTCGGGTACGCCGTCGATGACGTCGGCGCGGCCCAGGACGCGGGTTCCCGCATCCATCAGGTCGACGACCGTGCGGCCGTCGCGAGCGGCTTCGTACACCCACGAGGTGAGGATGGCCACGGCCTCCGGGTAGTTCAATCGCAGCCCACGGGCCTGGCGAGCCAGTGCCACCTGCGCTGCGACATGGACGAGCAGACGCTCCTGCTCATGCGGGGACAGCAACATGCGCACGACTCTACGACGCTCATGTTTCAGCGATGTTGCCGATCGAGTCCGGCGGATCGCTTCAGCGGGTTCTGTGTCAGCTCATTTGCCAGAGTCCGACGTTTGCGCTGACACAGAGCCTGCAGACAGCGCGGCGGGCGCACCATCTGGCCAATCGCGACAGCGTTACGCTGGTCGAGTGGTTCGATTCCGCCGGCCGACGC
>JAYTRT010000564.1:0-3946 GCA_043746045.1 Actinomycetota bacterium
AGCGGGGCGGGGGAAAGCACTTTGCCGATCTGGGCGTCGTTCAACCCAGCAGTGCGCGCGGCAGACAGCGAAGCCGACGACTGCCACCCCGCGGCCAGGATCGCGGAGAGCTGTTCGGTCGGCTTCGATTTCGAGATCACTTTTGCTGCGCTGACATCGACGTACGCGTCGAGGTGACCCGATTCGACAGCCTGCTCGGCGGCGACAGCGGTGCTCTCGTCGTTGATCCGGACATCGACGTTCGACAACTGCGCAGCGTTGCGCACGGCTGCGGTGAAACCCTCGGGCGCGGGACCGACGACACCGACGTCGTACCGGGTCGGCGAATTGTTGCCACTGATCGTTCGGCTCAGCACGCCGGCACCGAGGACCCCCAGACAGAGCAGGATCGTGGTGATCTTGAACCCGCGCGAGCGCACGCGCTGGCGGATCTCACGGCTCATCACGAGCCGGATCATCGCAAACGACTTCATGATGCTCGGCCGATGGCAGCCAGGAACACCTCGGACAGATCGGGCGCCGAAAAGGTGTATTCGATGACCCGACCTGCGCGCTGTGCGTCGGCCAGCAGTGCTCCGGGATCGGCCGTGGCATCGATACGTAGTCGGGTCGACTGTGCGGTCCTGTTCACGATCTTCGCACCGTCGAGCGCTGGCTCCCAGCTGACGTCCTCGGCGAAACCAATCGTGGCGTAACGGAATTCAGCCCGCTCACGGATCTCGCGAACGTCACCCTCCATCACGACCCGTCCCCCGTCGACGATCACGACGTCCCGGCTGATGTCGCTGACGAGGTCGAGTTGATGGCTGCTGAACAGCACCGATGTACCCGCAGTCAGTTGGTCGAGGAGGATCGTTTTCATGTTCTCGACGGCGACAGGGTCGAGGCCGGAGAACGGCTCGTCGAGGATCAGCAACTCGGGTTCGTGCACCAGTGCGATCGCCAGCTGGACGCGCTGCTGGTTGCCGCTCGACAACGCCTGGACCTCGTCGTCCGCGCGCCCGATGATGTCGACCCGCTCCATCCACTTCACCGAGGCAGTGGCCGCGTCAGTGCTCGACAAACCAGCGAGCCGGGCGAAGTACACGAGTTGATCGCGCACGGTCATCTTCGGGTACATCCCACGCTCGGCGGGCATGTACCCGAACCGTCGTCGGATCGCTGCGTCGATACGAGTGCCGTTCCAGGTGATCGTGCCCGAGTCGATTGCGATCAGACCCATCACGGCTCGCATGGTCGTGCTCTTCCCTGAGCCGTTCGGGCCGAGGAAGCCGAGGATCTGGCCATCACCGACCGTCAGGCTCACACTGTCGAGCGCCGTCACGTCGCCGAATCGTTTGGCGACTTCTCGAACCTCGAGCACTGCAGTGGTCTACCAGCAGACCGACCGGCGTGCCAACTGACACAGCAATCGACCGCCCCCACACCTGTCCTGCGCATTACGATACGGAACAGTTCAGTTTCGTAATGCGCTGAACCGGAGGAGCAATCGTGAGCACATCGACGACAGAGGGCTTGGCGCCCGTCCATCAGGCAGAGTTCGACATCGACCCTGCCGTCCACGCCAGAAGGTGGTGGGTTCTGGCCGTGTTGTGCGTGAGCATGACGGTCATCGTGATGGACAACACCATCCTCAACGTGGCCATCCCCAAGCTGATCACCGATCTGAACGCATCGAACAGTCAGGTCCAGTGGATCATCGACTCGTACACGATCGTGTTCGCTGGTCTGCTGCTGACCACCGGAAGTCTCAGCGACCGCTTCGGTCGTAAAGGAGCGCTGCAGGTCGGCATCGTCCTCTTCGGCCTCGGCTCTGTGCTTTCGGCGCTGGCCACATCGGCGCCTCAGCTGATCGCGACGAGAGCCTTCATGGGCATCGGCGGCGCACTGATCATGCCGTCCACCCTGTCGTTGCTGACCAACACCTTCCGTGATCCGAAAGAGCGTGGCCGGGCGATCGGTATCTGGGCCGGATTCTCCGGCGTGGGTGTTGCCGGCGGACCACTGGTCGGCGGAGTCCTGCTCAAGCACTTCTCGTGGAGCTCGGTGTTCTGGGTCAACATCCCGATCGGTCTCACCGCACTCATCGCCGGTGCATTCCTGCTGCCCAAGTCCCGTGAAGACAGGTCGGACAAGCTCGATCCGATCGGTTCGGTGCTGTCAATCATCGGATTGGCGACGTTCCTGTACGGCGTCATCGAGGTGCCGGACAAAGGATTCTCCAGCCCCGGGGTCATTGCCGGATTCGGCTTCGGCATCGTTGCGATCACCGCATTCATCCTCTGGGAGAAGCGAATCGATCACCCCATGTTGGACATGAACTTCTTCAAGAACCCCCGCTTCACCGCAGCCAACACGGCTGTCACGCTGACGTTCTTCGCGATGTTCGGATCGCTGTTCCTGATGACGCAGTACTGGCAGTTCGTGCACGGCTACACGCCACTCGAGGCCGGTATCCGGCTGATCCCCTACGCGATGGGGATGATGGTGATGGCTCCGCTGTCGTCACGCCTGGTCGAGCGGATCGGCTCGAAGAACGTCATCACCATCGGCCTCGGTGTCGTCACCCTGGCCCTGATCGGGTTGTCGTTCCTGCAACGTGACACGCCCTACGCACTGGCGATCGTCCCGTTCGTGATGATGTCCACCGGCATCGGTCTCGTGATGCCGCCCGCCACCGAGTCGGTGATGGGCTCGCTGCCTCGCGACAAGGCCGGCGTTGGTTCGGCTGTGAACGACACGACACGCCAGATGGGTGGCGCCGTCGGGGTCGCCCTCATCGGCGCCGTCGTCTCCAGCATCTATGCAGGCAAGGTCGCGACGGCGGCTCGTCGGTTCGGCGTGTCCGGAGCGCAGCTGGCCGAGGCCAAGTCGTCACTCGGCGGGGGGCTCAAGATCGCCGCCAACGCTGCCCAAGGTTTCACCAATGCGGTCAAGGACGCCTTCGTCAGCGGCCTCAGTTCCGGGTTGCGGATGTCGTCGCTGTTCGTGATCTTCGCCGGATTCGTGGTCTGGCGCTACCTGCCCGCCCGTGCCCCCGGGCATGAGGAAGTGCTCGCTGCATCTCCCGAGGAACTGCTGGAACCGGAGGACGTCCAGGCAATGGCCGGCTCGCTCGCCGCCGGCGAATGACGTCGATGAGTACCATCACTCCCCCGTCCGCGGCCAGCACCATCGGGCCCAACTCCGTCGGAGCGGTTGACGCCCCTCGGCGCGGCCGACCCCGTGACGCCCGCTGCGATCACGCGATCCTGCAGGCCACGCTCGACCTGCTCACCGAAGGAGGCGCCAGCGGACTCTCGATCGACGGCGTCGCCGCCCGGGCCGGCGTCGGCAAGGCAACCATCTACCGGCGGTGGTCCTCGAAAGAGGCTCTGCTGCTCGAGGCGCTCGGCACCGACACATCGGTGATGCCGAGCCCCGACACCGGCACCCTGCGAGGTGACGTCGAGCAATATTTCGAGGCGATGCTCGACAAGCTCCACCAGAACCAGCGCTCCGACGTGCTGCCGCACCTGATCGAGGCCGCGTTCTTCGATCCCGAGGTCAAGCAGTCACTCGATCAGTACCTCAGCAACCGGCAGAAGCCGTTGCGGGTGATTCTCCAACGGGCTCAGCTGCGCGGCGAGATCGCACCCACGACCGATCTGAAGGTGCTCAGCGACACCCTGGTCGGCCCGATCATATACCGTCGGCTGTTGACCCAGGGCCGGCTCGACCGAGCATTCGTGCGCAAGCTGCTCGACATCGTCCTCCAACCCCAACAACCCCAACAACCCCCCAGTTCTGCGAGCGTTTTCAGCCCCTAGAGCGCGCTTTTTACCGCAAACTTCAGCAAGCGCACCGGCAACTCAAGTGAATGCCGGGAGTCCATCGATGGATTCGGCGTTCTTGCGTGATCGGTAGTCGTCGAGTTCGTCAGCGTGCTCTTCGGCCCACTCGATCA
>JAYTRT010000565.1:0-3943 GCA_043746045.1 Actinomycetota bacterium
TGTGGGGCGTCGAACGTCAGCTTCGGACTGCCCAACCGACACGTCATCAGTGGCACGTTCCTGGCGATGGCGATGAGCCACGGAATGACCTCGGCCATCACCAACCCGATGCATTCCGACGTCAAGAACGCGATCATGGCCGGCAACGTACTGTGCGCCGCCGATCCCAACTGTGCGTCGTGGATCCAGGCCAACCGCGATCCGGGCAACGTCCAGGAGGGCGAGGCGTCGGGTCGTCGTGGCGGCCGTCGGGCACGGGTCGGCGCCGAGCCCACCGGAACGGAAACCGGAACCGGACCCGAAACCGAAGCCGGAACAGCGCCGGCCTGACGGTCGTTCGCGAACGCTGCACCATGCCAACTGTCGTGTTCACCCCATCGGGTCGGCGAGGCGACGTCGAGACCGGATCGACGGTGCTCGATGCTGCGCGCACACTCGGTGTCGACCTCGATTCGGTCTGCGGCGGTCGCGGAATCTGTGGCCGTTGTCAGGTGGTGCCGACGTTCGGCGAGTTCGCCAAGCACGGCATCACCAGTGCTCCCGATCACCTCACGCCGGCCGGACCGACCGAGGCGGACTATCACGGGCGTCGCAAGATCGAGCTCGGCGGACGACTCGGGTGCACGGCCAAGATCCTCGGCGATCTGCTCGTCGACGTGCCTGCGGCCAGCCAGATGCATCGGCCTGTGATCCGCAAATCGGTCGATCTGACCGGGCTGATCATCGATCCGATGGTGCATCCGTATTACGTCGACGTGCTGGCCAACGACCTCGGTGGAGATCGCAGCGATCTGCGCCTGCTGACCGACGCGCTGACCGCGCAGTGGGGTCTGCCGAACCTGAAGATCACGCCGAATGCGCTGCGGCGTCTACAGCCGGCGCTGAATCACGACGGCCGCGACGTCACGGTTGCGGTGCACGACAACAGTGTGATCACCGGTGTCTGGCCCGGCTTCTTCGACGAGCTCTACGGGGTCGCGATCGATGTTGGTTCGACCACGGTTGCCGGTCACCTGTGCGAGCTGGCCAGCGGTGAGATCATCGCGTCGGCCGGATTGATGAACCCACAGATCCGCTTCGGGGAAGATCTGATGAGCCGGGTCTCGTACGTGATGATGAATCCCGGTGGCGAGGTCGAATTGACCAATGCGATCCGCGGCGCGTTGAACGACCTGATTCGCGAGTTGTGCGAGATCGCGTCGAAGAGTCGGGCCGAAACGGGTGATCCCGAGATCCGCCAGACCGAGATCTCCGACATCGTCCTCGTCGGCAACCCGATCATGCATCACCTGATCCTGGGCATCGACCCGACACCGCTCGGTGGAGCGCCGTTCCCCTTGGCCACCGATCTCCCGTTCGACTCGGCCGCCAACGACATCGGCATCGCCTGCCCGCTGGCCACCTTGCACATGCTGCCCTGCATCGCCGGCCACGTCGGTGCCGATACCGCCGGCGCTGTCTTGGCCGTCGGGCCGCACCGTGGTGACGAGATGGTGCTGCTGATCGATGTCGGCACGAATGCCGAGCTCGTCCTCGGCAACCGCCACGGATTGGCAGCGGCATCGAGCCCGACGGGTCCGGCATTCGAGGGCGCGCAGATCTCTGGCGGCCAGCGCGCGACAGCGGGCGCGATCGAACGCGTCCGGATCGATCGCGACACGCTGGAACCCGTCCTCAAGATCATCGGCTCGGACCTGTGGAGCAACGAACCGGGATTCGCCGAGTCGTTGCCCGAAGTCGGCATCACGGGTATCTGTGGATCCGGCATCATCGAAGTCGTTGCCGAACTGTTCCTGGCCGGTGTGATCGCCACCGACGGCACGATCAACGGGGACATGGCGGCGCGGAGCCCACGCGTCGTCGGCGATGGACGGACCTTCTCCTACGTCCTGCAGGCTGCTGGCGAGCGCCTCGGTACACCCGAGCTGCGCATCGCCCAGAACGACGTGCGCGCGATACAACTGGCCAAGGGTGCGCTCTACGCGGGAGCCCGTCTGCTGATGGACAGAGCCGGGCTGAAAACCGTCGACTCGGTGAAGCTCGCCGGGGCATTCGGCAGCCACATCGATCCCGTCTACGCACTCGTCCTCGGGATGATCCCCGACTGTGAACCGTCGAAGGTGATCTCGGTCGGCAACGCGGCGGGCTCCGGCGCCGTGCGCGCCCTGTTGTCGAAGGCCGATCGTCAGGAGATCGCGGAGGTCGCGCGCACGATCACCAAGGTCGAGACAGCGATCGAACCGCGTTTCCAGGAGCACTTCGTGCAGGCCATGGGTCTGCCGCATTCCACCGACCCGTACGTCCGCCTCGGCGCCGTGGTCGAGCTGCCGGCGCGCAGTGAATCGACGGGGCCGACACGTACACGACGCCGACCGCGCCCGTGAAGAATCGAGGGGGATGCCATGACCGACACAACCGAAGCCGGCGCTGAAGCCACACCCGGAGCCACACCCGAGGTCACTGCTGAGGTCACACCCGAGGTCACTGCTGAAAGCAGAACCGACGGCACCACAGGTGAGACGACGGTGATCGCCGAAGGGGCGGCGCCGACGGGCCGCCGCAGCGGCGGTGGTCGTGCGGGTCGTCAGGCCGCACGCGCCTCCAGTCAGGCAGAGTCCGTTCCGTTCATCACCCGCTCGTTGGCGCCGTTCGAGGTGCTCAGCGAGGGCGGCATCGCGATGATCGAACGAAATGCCGACACGATCCTCGAACGCACCGGCATCTGGGTCCGCGACTATCCACGTGCGATCGAGCTGTTCGTCGCGGCGGGGGCGACGGCTGACGGCGAGCGGGTCCGTTTCCCAGCCGGCATGTGTCGCAGCATCATCCGGTCAAGCGCGCCGCGGCAGTACACACAGCACGGCCGCAACCCGGCTCGCAACGTCGAGATCGGAGGGATGAACACGGTTTTCGCCCCGAACTACGGCTCACCCTTCGTCCGCGATCTCGACGGTGGACGGCGGTATGCGACGCTGGCCGACTTCCAGAACATCGTCAAGCTGGCCTACTCGTCGCCCTACATCCATCACTCGGGCGGGACTGTCTGCGAACCCGTCGACGTGCCGGTCAACAAGCGCCATCTCGACATGGTGTACGCGCACGTCAAGTACAGCGACAAGCCGTTCATGGGCTCGGTGACAGCGATGAGCAGGGCGCAGGACAGTGTCGATCTGGCTCGCATCGCGTTCGGCGGCGACCTCGAGGACCGCACGGTGATGACGAGCTTGATCAATGCCTCGTCACCTCTTGTGTGGGACGAGACGATGCTCGGTGCCGCCGACGTCTACGCCCAGAACAATCAGGCCAGCATTTTCACCCCGTTCATCCTCGCGGGAGCAATGGCACCGGTCACGGTGGCCGGCGTCGCTGCGCAGAGCATGGCCGAGGCGATGGTCGGAATGACCTTCGCGCAGCTGGTCAGGCCCGGGGCCCCGGTCGTCCTCGGTTCGTTCGCATCGTCGATGTCGATGCAGTCGGGTGCCCCTACATTCGGTACCCCCGAGCCGGCGCTCGTCCTCTACGTCATGTCGCATCTTGCGCGTCGGCTGGGCGTTCCTTTCCGCTCGGGCGGCGGGTTGTGTGCCTCGAAGATCGCCGACGCGCAGGCTGCGTACGAGTCGGCCAACACGATGCAGCCGACCATCCTCGGCGGGGTCAACTTCGTCTTGCACGCGGCGGGCTGGCTGGAGGGCGGGTTGACCTTCGGCTTCGAGAAGTTCATGCTCGACGTCGATCAGCTCGGCGCCTGGCACACCTTCGTCAAGGGTGTCGACATGTCCGACAACGGTCAGGCCGTCGAGGCAATCTGCGACAACGAACCAGGCATGCACTACCTCGGAACGGCACATACCCTGGCCAACTTCGAGACAGCGTTCTATCGCAGCAACACGGCCGACAACAACAGTTACGAGCAGTGGCTGGAGGAGGGTTCGACCGACGCCAA
>JAYTRT010000566.1:0-3943 GCA_043746045.1 Actinomycetota bacterium
CGCCAGCCAATTTCCCCGGGCCGGTGAGACTGCAGCGATCATCGCACCGGCGCTCGGTGGTCTCCCCGTCGAAACCGTCGACAGCTTCGGTGAGCACGATCCCGGTGAGGAATGCGACGGCATGACGTTCACCGACTTCGTTGCGCGGTACGGCGAACGTGACTGGGAGAGCGACCCGTACGCTGTTGGTTTCCCCGGCGGCGAGACGCTGGCTGCGTTCCACCTGCGCATCGGCGAAGCGATCTCGAGGACGATCAATCTGCACGAGGACAAAACCGTTGTGATCGTCTGTCACGGCGGCGTCATCGATGCAGCCTTGCGGCAGGCGTTGCGCGCCCCGGCCAACGGTGGCTTCGACGTCTGGACCCTGAACACCTCGATCACCGAGTTGGAACTCGTTCGACCAGGTCGGTGGAAGATCCACCGCTACAACGATCATGCCCATCTCAGCGGGCTCGTCGAGGACACGCCACGCACGGAGTGATCGCCGTAGCCTGCTGCCATGGGGCAGCGCTACGACGTCGTGATCGTCGGCGCCGGCTCTGCGGGCTGCGTCCTGGCCGGGCGTCTTTCGGATGATCCACGACGCACCGTCTTGTTGATCGAAGCCGGGCCGAGCGGGTCGACACCGGCGACGCGCAGCGATTCGTTCTTCGATGCGATTGCCGACCCCGGCCGAACGTATCCGGGCGTGATGGTGCAGCGAACGCGTGGAGCGCAGTCGACGCCGTATCTGCTCGGCCGGGGGATGGGTGGATCCTCGGCGATCAACGGCATGGTCGGCACGATCGGCAGCCGGAGCAATTACGACCGCTGGGAGACCGACCTGGGTTGCGTCGGATGGTCGTACCGCGATCTGGCCGGCAAGTTCGGCGTGATGTCACTGATGGCTCACGAGTTCGACAGGCTCGCTGTCGGATCCGTCGATCACGCATTGATCGCCGCATCCAAGGCATTCGGCCACCCGACCTGCAAGAACCCGTTCGTCTCCGATGTTCTCGGAGTCGGTCCAGCGGCGCTGACCAGGTGGAACGGCCAACGCATCACCGCAGCCGACACCTACCTGGCCAAAGCCGACGAACGAAGCAACCTGACCATCCGAACCGATTGCGACGTCGCCCGGGTCCTGCTCGCCGACAGGACCGCCGTCGGAGTGGAACTGGTCGGTGGCGAGGTCGTGGATGCGGCTGAAGTGATCGTTTCCGCCGGAGCGATTCATTCCCCGCTGCTCCTCATGCGCAGTCACGTCGACAGGTCCGGGATCGGCGTTGGGCTGAAGGATCATCCGTCGGCAACGCTGACGTTGCGTCGGATCCATCCGGCCGACACGAGCATGGTTGCCGCTGCTGCGCTGCTGCGTTGGTCATCCCCTGGTTTTGTCGGCGATCTGCAAGCGCTGTCCATGAATCATGTCGGCGTCGCCGAGTACGGAGCGCTCGTCATCGGTTTGATGGAAGTTCAGTCCAGCGGCACGCTCGAACTGGTCGATGGGCTGCCGGTGATCCGGTTCGACATGCTGGACGACGAACGCGACCTGATCCGACTTCGCGATGCCACTCGTCATCTCGCATCGATTGCCGGCTCGCAACCGTTCCAGGCAGTGGCCGACGCGATCTTGATCGACGGGATCGGCACGCCGCTCGAAGCGTTGGACGACGAAGGATTCATCGACGACTGGCTTCGTGCCAACGTCGGGGCGTATGTCCACGCCAGTTCCACGTGCCGGATGGGGCCGGTCGCCGACCCGTCGCGGGTGGTCGACATGGTAGGTCGTGTCCATGGCTACGCGAACTTGCGGGTCTGTGATGCGAGCATCTTCCCTGACATCCCGAACGCGAACCTGCACCTGCCGACGATGGCCGTCGCCGAACGAATCGCCGACCTGATCATCGCCGGCGTGTGATTTCGACGGTCACGCCGAAGGTCACGCCGACTGGGCGCGCTGCTTTGCCTTCTTCGGGATTGCTGCCTTCGGGATTGCGTTCTTCGCGATTGCCTTCTTCGGGATTGCGTTCGTCGGGATTGCGTTCTTCGGCGGCGAGATCGTCGCTGCGGTCGGAGCCGCAACGATTTCGTCGACGTCGCAGTAGGCCAGCAGTTCGGCCATGCTTTCTTTGAGCAGTTCGGTCATCACCCACAGATCCGGAACGAGGTCGCGGCAGGCGATGAAACCGAAGTCGAGGTTTCCGTTGTAGCTCTGAACGGTCATGTTCAAACCCTGGCCATCGGTCAGCGCAGACACCGGATAGAAATGCATCAACTTCGCACCCGCGCTGTACAGCGCATGGCTCGGCCCGGGGACGTTGCTGATGACAAGGTTGAATGGCGGGTTCATCCTGTCGGCGATACGGAGGCGGCTGTACATCCGCATCGCCCTCGCGGCCACGGCCGGCGGCGCGAACTGGGTGAAGTCGGTCAGTGCTTCTGCTGGGATCGCGGCGAAGCTCTCTTTGGCGGCCGTCATCGAACTGCGCACCCGCTTCAGTCGGGCGACCGGATCTGGTTCATTGGTGGCGAGATCGGCGAGCAGTGCGGAAACGCGATTCTGGTACACGTCGTCCTCGCTGCCGGTGCGGACGCTGATCGGAACCATCGCAATCAGCGGCTCGTCAGGCAGGCAGTCGTGCAAAATCAGATAGCGACGAAGCGTGGACGAACAGAGCGCCATCACGACATCGTTGAAGGTGCATCCGAACTGTCGGCGGATGCGCTTCGCGTCGTCGAGCGGAATGGTCGCGCTGGCGAACCGACGATGCGGCGTGATCGGCCTGTTCCACGGGGTGCGAGGGGCCCGGGTGTTCGGCAGGGCCGGCGGATGGTCGACATCGTGATTGACCCCACGCAGCCGCTCGCGCATCGCCTTGCCGACGGGACCCGGCATCGGTTGGGCGATCAGATCGGCCAGGGCGCGGAGGCCGCCGTTCTGCGAGGCCGTCGCCAGCTCGCGAAGTGTGCGAACCGACAGCCTGATCATCTTCTCGGGGCGGCGAAGGTATTCCAGTGCTGTCAGACGCAGCATGTGCTCGTCGGTGGGAACGATGTCCGGCTTCCATGGCGCAGAGCTGCCGGTCGGTCGGTAGTCGGGGCTTTCGTCGAGGATTGCGGCGAGCATCGATGCGCCTGCTGCCCCGTCGATAGCGGCATGGTGGACCTTGGTCAACTGCGCGATCAGGCGCCCATTGTCGACGCCTTCGATGACGTACAGCTCCCACAACGGACGGCCGCGATCGAGCGGCCGGGCGACGATGCGGCTGATCACCTCTGCGAGCTGCTCCTGGTTGCCCGGCGGCGGGACAGCGTGATGACGGACATGGAAATCGATGTCGAAGTCGGGGTCCTCGATCCAATACGGCATGTCGAGCCCGAACGGCACCTCGACGAGTCGACGCCGAAACGGGGCGAGCAGGTCGATCCGTTCGAGGATGATCTGTTTGGTGGCCTCGAGGCCAGCACCGCCGGGTGCCCCGGATGGGTCGTAGATGTTCAGCGACGCAACGTGACCGAACGTGCTCGGCGTCTCCATGTTGAGGAAGCTCACATCGATTCCACTCAGTTGGCGCATGGGCGAAGCATAGAGTGACGGTGTGACGATGAACACACCGAATCGCGCCGAGTGCATCGGATGAGCTCGCCGTACACGAAAGGGCTGCACGAACTGGGCGACGGGTGTTTTGCCTACCTGCAGCCGAATGGTGGTTGGGGTTGGAGCAACGCCGGCTTGGTCGTCGGCGACGGTGTCTCACTGTTGGTCGACACGTTGTTCGACCTGAAGTTGACCGGCGAGATGTTGGAGTCGATGAAGGGACCGATCGGTCCTGCGCCGATCGCGACCGTGGTCAACACCCATGCCACCGGCGATCACTGCTACGGCAACCAGCTCGTCGCCGGCGCCGAGATCATCGCCAGCGAGAAAGCCGCCGATGAGATGGCCAACGTGCCTCCG
>JAYTRT010000567.1:0-11964 GCA_043746045.1 Actinomycetota bacterium
GGAGGAACAGCGTGGTGCACGTGCTGATCAGCAGGATGAAGACCACGTTTGCACGGCGCCGACGGACGTCCTGACGGATGCTGGAATTGCGGTGGACGAGTGCCTGCCGGTGCTGTGGCTCGCTCTGCCGGGCGTGGGACTGATGGTGCTGAGCCTGCGGGTTCTGGTGGACCCGGCTGATGCCCGGCTCGCCATGCACCCGACGCACCGCCGGCGCGGAGGAGCGCCCATTGGACGACGCCACACGGAGCGTGCGCTGGGGCTGCCCGGGACGGCCACCCGCTGCCGGACGACCCATCGGCGACTGCGCCAACGGTCGGGCCATCGACCGCATCGGGGCGAGCCCTCTGGTCGGAACCGACCGCTGCAGACTGGAGAGTTGGCGATTGAAATCCGAGACCGAGCTACCCGGACGGTTCTCACTTCGATTCCGCAGGAGCGGGGGAAGGAGCACAGCAGCCCAGGCAGCGGCCACGGCGAGAAGAACAATTTTTGTCACTGTTCACCGCTTGAGTAGTCAGATGAATGGTTCATGATGAGGAGGTGAATTGCTGGGTCGCCCTGATGTCACGACCCCGCAAGAACATTACGATTGTACAACATTCGTAACAGTAGCACCAACGTCGGGGTCACGACGGTAGGTCCCAGAACGGCCGCCAGTTTTCTCCCAGAGTGCCAATTCCCCGATGACCATGCGCTTGTCGGCCGATTTGCACATGTCGTAAATCGTCAAGGCCGCCACTGAGCAGGCGTGCAATGCTTCCATTTCGACGCCGGTCCGGTCGACCGTGTCGACCTGCGCTTCGACCGCGATGTGATCGTCGCTGATCTCGAAATTGATCTGGACGGAACCGACGAGCAGCGGATGGCACAGCGGAATCATGTCGGACGTGCGCTTTGCGGCCTGGATTCCGGCGACCCGCGCGACGGCAAGCACGTCGCCCTTCTTGACCTCGCGATTGGCGATCGCAGCAGTGGTCTCGGACTGCATCGTGACCACACAGCGGGCGACGGCACGCCGATGTGTCGGCTCCTTCGGAGTGACATCGACCATGCGTGCCCGACCCATGGGGTCGAGGTGGGTGAAGGAGAGATCAGACATCCGACGTACAGCGTAGTGACCCCCGACGCCGTGGTGGGTGCATGGTCGGTGTGACGGCCGGCGTCAGCCGGTCGTTCAGCGGTGCACGGCGCCTGTATCGACGACCTCGAACGCAGAACCGGGTATCGCTTTCAGCTGATTCAGATCGTCGTTGTTCCAGCCGGGATTCGGATCACCTTGGAAAAACCAGTTGCTGCCGTTGTCGGCGACGATCAATCCGTACCGCTTCATCGCCGTTGCCACGATCAGTGCTTGGCCGTGCAATCCGCTGATGTCGACGTCGGCACGCAGCCGCAGCCGCAGCCCCATCGGCGGCAGATTCGGGTTGGTGTCGGCTGATGCGAAGTGAGTGGCAGGGAGGACGTACCCGCGCTGGGTCTTCGAGAACGTGACCCGGATCGCGTGATCGACCCGGCCCGCTGCGACTTCGTCGTACCGGACGAGACCGGCGAGGATCGGTAGCCCTGCCGCGTCGGCACTGGTCCAGCCGAGCGGGCGGAGGGTGTTCGACGAGAGGTCGAATTCGGCTCCCCAACTGGCCAGCCAACCAGCCCGCTGCGGTACGCCCTCGTCCAACTCGAACAGGCGGCAGACGCCCTGCTGCAGAACAAGAACGTGTCCATCGCTGCCCGCTTCGATCGGCGCATTCGAGGGAATCGGGTACGGACCCGGATCGCTTTCGTCGGCACCGTTGCCACGGAATGCGATGGGCACCAACGGTTGGGTGGCTGGCACGACCGTATACGGGATTCCGAAGTCCGAGCCGAAGTCCGCGTGCAGGTTCCCGCTCAGTGCGGCAATCATCTGGGCCGACCCCGCACGCACAGCGAGACCGTCGACACGCATGTTCCACGGACTGTCGGCGGGGAAGATGGAACACCCGCCGATCGTTGGCGAGATGCCGTTCGGACCAGAGCCACCAGTGGTCGGTGGCGCGACCCGATCGGCCAAGGCAGACGCGGATGCCGCTGTCGAGATGGCGGTCACCGATGGTGCTGCGAACGCCGCGACTCCGGCGCCAGAGACCAGCACCAGCACCCCGCCGACCGTGGCTCGCAGCGCCGATCGACGCATGCGTCAGCCGCCGATCTGGCTCATCGAGCGGCTCGGCCGGATGAAGTTGACCTGATTGATCTGATGCCCGGCCCATTTGGTGCCGACCGCACGCTGGATCTCCGCCGCAACGACATCGTCGGTGGCGCCCTTGCGCATCATCGAGAGCAGGTTGAACTCGGTTGTGGCGAACAGGCAGGTCCGGAACTGGCCGTCGGCCGTGAGACGGACCCTGTCACAATCGCCACAGAACGGTTTGGTGATGGTCGGGATGATGCCGATCGTTCCGGCCCCGTCGACATAGCTCCATCGGTCGGCCGGCGCGGCGCCACGAGCGGCAACCTGGACGATCGGATACACCGCGTCGATGATCGCCACGATCTCGTCCTGGCCGACCACCTTGTCGTTCATCCAGTGGCCGGATGCGTCGAGAGGCATGAACTCGATGAATCGCATCTCGACGTCGTTGTCCCGGCCGAAGCGGACCAGGTCGAGGATCTCGTCGTCATTGACACCGCGTTCGATGACTGCGTTGATCTTGACCGGCGAGAACCCGGCCGCCTTGGCTGCCTCGATGCCATCGAGCACTCGGACCAGCTCGTCGCGTCGGGTCATCTGCAAGAACTTCTCTGGTTGCAGGGTGTCCAGGCTGATGTTGACACGATCCAGTCCGGCATCACGCAGTTCATGGGCGAGCAGCCGGAACGACGACCCGTTCGTGGTCATCGACAGGTCCGGCTTCCGTCCGGCGAGCGGCGACGAGGACGTGCCGGGGACGCGTAGTCCGGCCAGTTTGCGGACGAGCACCGGGAGGTGGGCACGAACTGTCGGCTCGCCACCGGTGAGCCGTAGACCGTCGACCTCGAACCGCTCGACGAAGATGCGCGCCAAGCGCTCCATTTCCTCGAACGAGAGGACGTCGCTGCGGGGCAGCCACTTCATGCCCTCTTCCGGCATGCAGTAGGTGCAGCGGAAATTACAACGGTCGGTGACCGAGATGCGCAGGTCGCGAATTGTTCGTCCGAAGGGATCGACGAGATCCATGTCGGTCAGGCTACGCCGCCGAACCGCTTCAGGGGGAGAGGAGGTACACGGATACTTCGTCGCCCTGCTGCACGCCGTCGCCATCGGGCAGCTCGGCGAGCGCCGTGGCCACGGCTGATGCAGCGAGTTGATGGCTGCCCTGTGGTCCGCCAGATCGCACGTGGTACCGCCCGTCGTCGGCGAACGAACCGTGGACCCGCTGGTAGTGGACCTTGCCGTCGGGGCTACGACGGAGGGGAGAGTCAGCGATCGCGACGAGACGCTGACGCATGAGAGGCGCCGGTTGTCCCATCATCTGACGAAGTGCGGGGCGGGCGAGCAGCTCGAAACTGACCAGCGAGGAAACGGGGTTGCCCGGCAGCCCGAAGACGGGGATCGTGCGACCGGAGCTGTTCTGGAGCATGCCGAAGGCGAACGGTTTGGCCGGCTTGATCGCGACTTCCATCCACTGCATCTCGGCGATGCGCGACAGCACAGCCTTGACCACGTCGTAGTCGCCCATGCTGACCCCGCCGCTGGTGACGATCGAGTCGCACGTGTCGGCAGCCTCGCGCAGGACCCCCTCGAGCACCGCCTCGTCGTCCCTGATCACGCCGAAATCCACGGCGACCGCTCCGGCCTCCGTCACCAGCGCGAGGAGCATCGTCTTGTTGCTCTCGCGGATCTGACCGGGGCCGAGCGGACGTCCGTCGTCGATCAATTCGTCGCCGGTGGACAACACGGCGACGCGTACTCGCGGCACGACGTCGATCAGTCGGGCGTTGACACTGGCCAGGACCCCCGCAACCGCGGGGCGGATGACCGTGCCGGCGGTGAACACGGTGGTTCCGGCGGCGATGTCGTCCCCGGCGCTCCTGACCGCCTGCCCGGCGTGGACCGACTCGTGGATGCGTACCCGGG
Organism: Actinomycetota bacterium; assembly: GCA_043746045.1. GTDB lineage: Bacteria > Actinomycetota > Acidimicrobiia > Acidimicrobiales > Ilumatobacteraceae > WLMZ01. The sequence continues at coordinate 4,100 of JAYTRT010000567.1, forward strand.
CTCCGTCGTCGAGCCGGTCCGTTCGTTCGACGAGGACGACCGCATCTGCTCCGGCGGGCATCGGAGCTCCGGTCATGATCCGGATCGCCTCACCAGGCTGCAGGGCGCGGTCGGCGACTGCACCGGCAGCAACCTCGGCGACGACCGGAAGTTCGACCGGAACAACAGCGACATCCGAAGCCAGCACCGCATACCCGTCGAGCGCACTGGTCGCGAATGGTGGAACGTTCTCCACGGCAACCACGTCGGCGGCGAGCACGCACCCCACGGACTCGTCGAGCGGGACGGTCACGGCCCCGAGCGCAGGGCACAGATCGAGAACGATGTGGCGCGCCTGCGCAATGGACACCCGCATTCGATCAGGCGATGCTCCCATGCGAACGCACCGTACCGGCACGTCCGCGACGTCGACGATTTCACGTCGACCTGAATTGCACGTGACGCGCCAGACTGGAGTGATGTCGGATCCAGAGACGCCGCACACGTCACCCGCCTACCAGGCGTTCTCGTCCGACGGCCATGTCGCCAAATGGGCTCCGTGGGAACAACCGACCGACGACAGCGGCGAGGCCGTCCACGAGGCGTTGACCATCGTCTGGGAGAACGAAGCATGGACGGCCTCCGGGGTCGTCGGTCGCGAACAGGTGCACTACATCCTGCGCATCTCGCCCACCTGGCACGTGCGCCAATTCCTGTTGTTCAGGGACCTCGAGGACCCGGACCTCTGGCTCGGCACCGATGGCCACGGCCGGTGGGGCGAGATGAACGGGGCGCACCGACCCGAACTGGACGGGTGCGTCGATCTCGATCTGCCCTGCACACCGTTCACGAACACGATTCCGATCCGGCGGCTGCCGCTCCAGGTCGGCGACACCGCCGAGATCAAGGTCGCCTACATCGATGTCGAGACGCTCGACGTCCAGCCGGATCGCCAGCGCTACACACGCCTGGACACACACAGATGGCGATTCGAGCAGTTGTCGACGGGATGGAACCAGGAGTTCGAGGTCGACCGGTTCGGCCTCGTGCGCGACTACCCGACCCTGTTCCGTCGAATCGACTGACCGATTCGGCGAGCCGTCGTGGCCGATCCGTCAGCCGGTCAGCTGGTCAGCCGGCGCCGAGAATGCGGTCGAGCTCGGCGCGAAATCCCTCGCCGTAGCGGGGGTGTTCGAGCGCCAACTCGACGACCGCGCTGAGCCAGCCGACCGGGTTGCCGGTATCGAAACGGCGAACATCTCGGAGAACGCCATGGAACGGCGAACGCCCGGCTTGGACACGCAGCGCATCGGTCAATTGGAGCTCGCCGCCGGCCCCCGGGCGCAGCTCTGCAATCGCATCGAACACGTCGGGCGTCAACACATACCGCCCGATGATGATCAAGTCGCTCGGCGCATCGGCGACCGCTGGCTTCTCGACCATGTCGGAGATGCCGATGACACCGTTGGCATCGATCTCGCCGATCGGGGTGATGACACCGTACGCACTGACCTCGCTGACCGGAACCTGCTTCAGCCCGACGACGCTTCCGCCGCTGTCGACGCACACGTCGCACATCGCAGCGAGCAGTTCGCTGCTGCCCATCAGTTCGTCGGGCAGCAGGACCGCGAACGGCTCGTCGCCGACGGCGTCGCGGGCACAACCGACGGCATGACCGAGGCCCTTCGCTTCGTCCTGGTAGGCAAAGCTGATTCTGACGTCCCGGCCGATCGACCGCAGCCGCTCGGCCATCTCGGTCCGCCCGCTGGCAACGAGCTTGTCGATGACTTCTGGGGCGTCGGCGAAATAGGCCTCGATCGACGGCTTGGCGTGGCTGTTGACGATCACGATGTGATCGATGCCAGCTCCGACCGCCTCGTCGATGATCAACTGGATGGCGGGCACGTCGATGATCGGCAGGAGTTCTTTCGGCACCGCCTTGGTGGCTGGCAGGAAACGCGTGCCGAGGCCCGCTGCTGGGATGACGGCGGTTCTCACTCGCATCCGGCGAGCTTACAAATACAATCGACGAGACGATACCCTCGGCACTCACCAAGGTCGAGTGCCCACCGCGCCGGAGAATCCACATGCCCACGTACGTATACAAATTCATCGACACGGGCGAGACGATCGAAGTCCAGCAGGCTTTCTCCGACGACGCTCTGACCGAAGCCGTACACCCGTCATCAGGCGAGACTCGACCCGTGAAAAAGGTCTTCCTCCCGGTCGGCGTCTCGTTCAAAGGCGGCGGTTTCTACAAGACCGACAGTCGCAACGGCTCGGGCTCGGGTGCTTCCATCACGGCCGCAGCGGGAGCGAGCGGGGCGAGCGGCTCCGGCGACGGAGCCGCCAGTTCGTCGTCGGGCAGCACCAGCTCAGGTGACAGTTCCGGGTCCGGCGCGTCGACATCCGGCGATGCCGGGTCGAAGTCGACGAGCACGACAGCACCGGCCACGACTCCGTCTCCTACGGGTGGATCGGCCGGCTCGGGGAGTTCGTCCGGCTCCACAGGGTCGAGCAGTACCCCGTCGACCTGATCGGACAGGATCACGCCAAACCCCGGTCCCATGCTGCGTCGGGCTGATCGCTCCAGAAACCACTCGGAACGGCGCCGGGTGCACGATACGGTTCGATGGGTGCGGGCACGACCCGCACTCATTCCGTAGCAGCTCGCAACTTCCCCCGCACATCGACACCCGTTCGTCCACGACGTCCGGGTCGGATCTCGGAGGTCGCCAATGCGCTGGATGCCACGGCTGAGGGTGTTCATGGCCCGCCGGCCGTGGCTCCACTGGGTTCTCGTCGCACTCCTGGCGGCCGGCGTCGCCGCGATCGTCGCAGCCGAACTCGCCGACGTACGACGTCAGCGCGATTCGTGGGGCAAGACGATCGACGTGATCGTGGCCGAACGGGACGTCTCGCCGGGCGAGCCGATGGTCGGGACATTCGTGATACGCAGCGTGCCGGTCGGGTTGGCCCCCGCGACGGTCCTCACCGCCGTACCGGGTGCGGCAACTGCGACGCAGGAAATCGCCCGTGGCGAGATGATCGTCGAGGCGGACATCGCTCCGGAGCGCAGCCAACTGGCGCTCCTCCCGTCGCACTGGCTGGCGATCCGGGTCGTCGGTGAATCCGGTCAGGCCGCATCTGTGTCGCCGATGCCCTCCACCGCGGGACAGGCGCAGGCGATGTTCATGGTCGGCGATGCAGCCGCGGTTCTGGCCGAAGGGGCAATCATTGCCCCCGATGCCATCGTTCTGGCCGTCGAAGCCGGCGTTGTCGTGATCGGCGTTCCGTCAGACGTCGCTGCGGTGGTTGCCCATGCGGTCAGCCAGCACACGGCCGTCATCGCGCTCGCCCATTCCTGATCCCACCGGCTCAGTCCGCGGCGCGTGTGCTCGGCACGATTCGCGATGACCATGGCCGAGCCTCGTCCCAGTGATGCCCGACGATGCGTGCCGAGCGTAGTTTGGCGAGAAAATCCACCGGCCCGTCGAAGTCCGGCATCTCCACGTATGCAGCGCCGAGGGCGAGCGGTACGTGGGCGTCGCTCCCCGATCCGACCGGCAGGCCGTACTCGCCGGCGAACTCTGCGGCGCGGCGATTCAACGACTGCAGGGATGTCTTCGCGTTCATCGCCTCGACGGCATCGATCAGGCCTGCGTCGGCAAGATCGCGCATTGCATTCTCGGCCAGGTTGCGCCGCATCGGGTCGAACGGATGCGGGATGTAGACCAACCCGCCCTGGGCCCGGATCATCTCCGCTGCCTGGCGCGGCTGCACGCCGATCGGGACCCGTTCGGTCAGGAACAAGCCGAGGATCTCGCCGGCATGGGTCTTCAACTCCTCACCGATGACGACGCGACACGGCAGCGACCGGGCCAGCTCCACCGCTCCGTTGATCGCATTGTGGTCGGTGATGCAGACGACGTCGATGCCCGCAGCGGCCACGGCCGAACCGATCTCGTCCGGTGTCGTCGTCGAGTCACCGCTCCACATCGTGTGACTGTGCATGTCGACGCGGACCCAGCCCTCTGTCAGCGGCACGGCAAGGTGAGGGTGCCGGGCGACGGCTTCCGGACTGGCAACAGGCACGACCTCAAGGTAGCCGGGGAAGCATCACGGTCTCGGCGGTTCCGGGTGCTCGACGTCGATCGGCACGAATGGTCGTGAGCTGAAGTACAAATGTGTCACACCGGGCGGACAGCCACGCTGGTTACGTTGTGGGCGAACCGCGAGGACCAACTTCGCGGGCGAGGGAGAAACCATCATGAAGACTTTGATCAAAGGCGCAGTCGCCATGGCCTTGTTGTTGACCGTTGCCTCGTGCAGCAGCAGCAGCACGTCCACGGCCACGACGAAAGCCGTCACCACCACCGTCGGCGGCAGCAGCACCACAGCTGTGAGCACCGCCGCCAGCACTGCCGCCAGCACCGACCTCGGCACCGTCGTGACGACTGCCGCCAGCACCGACCTCAGCTCCGCTGCGGGTGCACCCACCACGGTGGTGAAGAGCGTGCCCGTTCCGAGCATCGACACGACCGGCCTCAGCTCGGCCCAGGCCCAAGCCCTGACCATCACCGTGACCGGTGCAGCTGCGCAGGGCGTCGTCATCGATTCGGTGTGCCTGTCGAAGGTGATTGCCAAGATGAGCGATGCGGACGCGCAGTTGATCATCACCGCCGGTGTCGGCGGCAACCCGACGCTGAGCGAGGCCGGCGAGGCACTCAGCCCCGAGGCGCAGAAATGCGTGCCCTCGCTGTCCTCGACCCCGGCGAGCTGACCGAAAAATCAGCCCAGATCTGCTCGGCACGAATCTGCTGGGCCGACGTGAACACGAACGACATGGCCGACGCTCGCGCGTCGGCTGTGTCTCGTTTTCCCGTCAGCCGGCGACGGCGCGCTGGAACTTGTGCATCAGGTGGCGTCCGGCCAGCACCGCGGCGTGGTGCGGCTCACCGAGGCCCGGCAGGCACTCGATCAGCGCATCCCAGTTGGCGTTGTGGAAGAAGGCGATGGACGTCCGGCGTGCAGCGCCCGGTTGTTCCACCACCCGATGCATCGTCGAGCGCCAATGGTCGTTGGTCCACTGGGCGAGGCTGTCACCGAGGTTGATCACGAACCCGGCTCTCACTGCGTCGACCGGAATCCACCGACCATCGACCGACTGCACCTCCAGACCGGTACTGCCCTGCGCCGTGCGGAGGATCGTGAGCGTGCCGTAGTCGGTGTGCGCCCCAGCTCGAAGCTGACCTGAGAGTGGCACCGTCGGCAGCTGCGGATAGTCGAGACAGCGGAGCGCACTGACGTGTTCGTCGATCATCGGCACGAAATAGTCACGGCCGAGTTCGAGGGCCACCGCCATGTGACCGAGCAGACGGACGGCCAGACCCGACATCTCGAGGTAATACGTCTCCATCACAGGTCGGAATGCAGCGGGAGCAACCGGCCAGAGGTTCGGCGAGCGGACCCAGATCTCGTCTGGATCGGTCGGGGCAGTCGTCGGGGTGACGATGGGGCCGAACGAGTACGTGTGCTTGCGGTCGGGTGGAGTGACGTCGCCGACCGACGACGCAAGGGTCTCGACGGCAAGCCGCTGATAGCCGTACGGGTATCCGACGGTCGGCATCGCGACGGCGTTCCGGACGACCTCCGGCTCGTCGAAGAACGCTTGCGTCATCATCCACGCACCGTCGATCACGTCGTCCGGAACGCCGTGACCGATGATCTGGAAGAATCCGACGTGTTCGCATGCGGCACCGATCTGCGACGCGATCGTGTGCGGGTCATCGCGGAGATCGATGACCGGGATCGCCGCGTCGACCACTCGTCACGCACCGCTCATGGTGACGTCGCCGATGACCAGACTGACGCCGGTGGCACGCATCGGCAACCAGTCGATGTCGCCGCCGATCTCGACGATGTCGTGCAACATCCGCTGCAGTGTTGACGCAATCGTGAACTCACGGACGGGACCGCCGAGTTGGCCGTTGCTGATCAACAGGCCAGAGGCACCCGTCGAGAAGTCGCCACTGATCGCGTTGACGCCGCTGTGCATGCCCTGCACGCTCTGGATCAGCACGCCGTCGTCGACGTCGGCAATCAGCTCGGCCTGAGAACGCGTTCCGGGCTGAAGCTGCATTGCCAGGCAGCCCACACCCGGTGTGCCCTTGAAGCCGCCTCGCACCGCATTCCCGGTGCTCGTCGTGCCGGCCCGTCGCGCGCTGTACGACGAATGGACGAAGCCCTGCAGGATGCCCGCTTCGATCAGCGAGTTACGCCGCGCTGCCAGACCTTCACCGTCGATGTCGGTTGCGGTGTAGGCCTTTGGATTGGTCGGATCGTCGACGAGCGTGAACAACGGGGAGGCAACCGATTCGCCGACGCGGTCGGCGAACAGGCTGCGACCCTTCGAGACGTTCTCGCCGTTGAGAGCGCTGCTCAGAATGCCGATGAACTGCGCCGTGACGTACGGATCGAATACGACCGTGATCTTCTTCGATGTCGGTTTGACCGCACCGAGCAGCCGCGTTGCCCGGTCGGCGGCCTCGCGCGCGGCCTTGGTGAGATCGAACTGGTGCGGCGACCGACCGACAGCGAAACCGAAGCCGGTCTGGGTCTCGTCACCGTCGTCGGCGAGGGTGCCGACCGAGCAGAAGCACCCGTTCTCGCGGCCGCTGACGCGGATACCGGAGGTCGACGCAACCGCAGCCTCGCCGGCTGCATCGCTGTAGTTCGAGTCGTCGACGCGCACCCGCTTGTCGGCGGCCAGGGTGAGACGCTCGAGTTCCTTGGCCAACTCGATCTTGGCATCGGTCGGATAGTCGGCCAGTTCGTCGCTCCACAGCTGTTGCGCGATCACGGCCACGCCATCGGGCTCGGCAAGTCCCGCCCATTCGTCGTGGGTACCGAACGCGACGTTGTCTCGGGCTTCGGCCAGAACCGAGGCAATCGCGTCGGCGTCGAGGGTGCCCGCGTAGGCAAAGCCGGTGCGACCGTCCTTGATCACCCGGATACCGATGCCCTCGCTCTGCGCACTGACGAAGTGCTCGATCTCGCCCTCGTAGACGCGCACGTCGGTCTCCTGACCACGCGAGACGTACGCCTCGATGTGCTCGCCGGCACCGGCCTGATCGATGACCCGGTCGGCGATGGCCTGCAACTCGCCGGACGAAGCCGTTGATCTGGTTGCCGTTGCTTTGGTGGAGATGTTGCTCATGCTGCGGTCCCACCGATCGTCATCGTCTTGACCCGCAAGGTCGGTTGTCCGTCGCCGACGGGCACGCCCTGACCGTCCTTGCCGCAGGTGCCCGGGTTGCCCATCGCGAAGTCGTTGCCGAGCGCCTCGATGTCGCGCAGAACCTGCGGGCCGTTGCCGATCAGATTGCCTTCCCGGAGCGGCTCGGTGATCTCGCCGTTCTCGATCAGGTAGGCCTCGGTCATGCCGAACACGAAGTCGCCGCTGGCCGTGTTCACGCTGCCCCCGCCGAGCTTGGCGACGTAGACGCCGTTCGGCGTGTTCTTGATGATGTCCTCGGGGGTCTCGGTTCCGTTGAGAACATAGGTGTTGGTCATCCTCACCATGGGCAGGTGCATGTAGCTCTGCCGACGGCCGTTACCGCTGTGCGCGTGACCTTCTTTGCGGGCCCGGAGGTGATCCCACATGTAGTCGGTCAGTACGCCGTCCTTGATCAGTTCGTTGTACTGGCTGGCGTGGCCCTCGTCGTCGATGCCGATCGCGCCCCATTCGCCCGCCATCGTGCCATCGTCGACCAGCGTGACGAGCGACGAGGCGACCTGCTCGCCGACCTTGCCGGCGTAGACGCTGGAGTTCTTGCCGACCAGATCTGCCTCGAGGCCGTGGCCGCACGCCTCGTGGAACAACA